>JAZOCZ010000196.1:0-9517 GCA_045596755.1 Eubacteriales bacterium
TTGCTTCTTCGCTTGTGAAGAAACGTTCTGCAAGAACGAGATAGTCAACGTTTGAACTTTCATCCTTGATTTTAGAAATAAGTTCACCATCGATGCCAACAGGCTTTTCTGCGAATACACAGACCATAACTTCGCCTACAACGGAAACACTTACGTACATATCCTTAGGCGTTCCTTTAATTGCAGGTTTATCCTTGTATTTATAGATAATTTCTGCGCTGTCAATTCCGCTATAATCTCTTAAAGCGGATTGAAGCTGTTTATGACGTTCTTCATTGTCCTTTGGTTTTTCAAAAACAAAAACTTGTGCTGACATTTTTATAATCCTCCAAAAAGGTCTTTGATATTATTCTTCCTCAACGGTTTCACCGTCTTCTTCTATTTCTTCGGTGGCTTCGTCAAATATTTCCTCGGAATTTTCATCTATTGAACCTTCCGTTTCGTTTTCGCTATCGAAATCGTCCAATGCTTCAAGTTCATCCAAAGCAGAACCGTCGTTTTCTTCCGTTTCTTCCTCGGAAAGTAAAGCAAATCTTGCGATTTTTGAACCCTCACTCATTCTCATTACGATAACGCCGCCTGTTGCTCTGCTATGAACAGGAATCTGGCTGACGGTTGTTCTTATGATTATACCGCCGTCAGTAATGAGCATAATTTCGTCTTCCTCACAAGTTATGGCAATACCTGCAACGGGACCTGTTTTAGCCGTAACCTTATGACAGGTTACACCCTTACCGCCACGCTTATGAACTGTAAATTCATCAATAGGACTACGTTTACCGAAACCGTTTTCGGATATCGTGAGAACGGAAAGCCCCTTTTCTTCATAATCGTTAGGAATAACAGCCGCACCTACAACGAAGTCTCCAACAAGATTCATGGCTTTTACGCCTCTTGCTTGTCTTCCCATCTTTCTGACGTCTGTTTCCTTGAATCTGACAGCCATACCCTTATGACTTGCAAGTATCACTTCTTCATCGCCTGCGGTTTTAAGAACGTAGAGAAGTTTATCTCCCTCGTCAAGATTTATAGCGAAAAGACCCGAAGTTCTTCTTCGTCTGAAATCCATAAGAGGAGTACGTTTGATAACCGCATTCTTAGTTACCATAACGAGATTCTGTTCTTCTTTGAATTCAGAAACGGGAATAATAGCAGTTATGCGTTCACCCTCGGAAAGATTAAGAACGTTAACAAGATTTGTACCCTTGGAAGTTCTTCCGCTTTCAGGAATCTCATAGCATTTCTTGATATAAACCTTTCCGCTATCGGAAAACATGAGCAAGAAGTCATGGCTGTTTGCAATAATAACGTCTTCAACCACGTCTTCTTCCTTGGTTGTCATACCTTTTATGCCTTTTCCACCGCGTCTCTGGGATTGATATTCCTCGGAAGGAATACGTTTGATATATCCCTGATTAGTAGCGGTTATAACGCATCTTACTCTGTCGATAAGGTCTTCGATAAGAATATCGTTTTCGCTTTCTTCGATTTTAGTTCTTCTTTCATCACCGTATTTAGCTTTGATTTCAAGAAGGTCTTCTCTTATAATTCCATGAAGTTTGCTTTCATCGTAAAGAATTTCGTTAAGTCCGTCTATCTGTGAATAGAGAGAAGCCAACGTTTCTTCAATCTTTCTGCGTTCCATACCAGAGAGGCGTCCTAAAGTCATTTCAACGATAGCCTGCGCCTGTTCATCGGTGAGGGTAAAATATCCTTCTCCCATAAACTCAACGGAATCGCCCGTAAGTCTTACCAATGAATCGTCGCCTGTTCTTGGGAATTTCTCTGCAATAAGATTCTCCTTTGCTTCAGAAACGTTTTTGCTTCCTCTGATAATTTCAATAATACGGTCGATATGGTCTATTGCAATTTTATAACCTTCGTAAATATGAGCAAGTCTTTCAGCTTTTTTAAGCTCAAACTTTGTTCTTCTCGTTATAACGTCTGCCTGATGTTTAAGATAATGTACAAGAATTTCTTTAAGGTTAAGAGTTTTTGGCTCACCGTTTACAAGAGCAAGCATATTTATAGCGAAGGTATCCTCAAGTTGAGTATACTTATAAAGCATATTGAGAACAACCTGTGCGTTCGCATCTCTCTTTAGGTCAACAACAATACGCATACCGTCTCTGCCGCTTTCGTTTCTGATATCTGAAATACCTTCAATACGCTTCGTTTTAACAAGGTCTGCCATATTCTGAAGCAATAAAGTGCGGTTAACCTGATAAGGAAGCTCCGTTATAATAATACTTGTTCTGTTTTTATTTTCTTCAAAATGAGCAGCGGCACGAACCTTAAGTCTGCCTTTACCCGTAAGATAAGCCTGCTTGATGCCTGATGTTCCGTGAATAGTACCGTAAGTAGGGAAGTCAGGTCCCTTCACGTAATCCATAAGGTCACCTATGGTACATTCAGGATTATCCATAAGGTAAATAACCGCATCAATTACCTCACCCATATTATGAGGAGGAATATTCGTTGCCATACCAACGGCGATACCTATTGAACCGTTTACCAAAAGGTTGGGAAAACGGGAAGGAAGGTATTCAGGCTCTTTCAATTTGTTATCGAAGTTGGGCATGAAATCCACAACGTCTTTTTCGATATCTTCAAGCATAAGATTGGCTATTTTCGCCATTCTTGCTTCTGTATAACGGTATGCAGCAGCACCGTCACCGTCTATGTTACCGAAGTTTCCGTGACCTTCAACAAGAGGATAACGGAGAGAAAACTTCTGTACAAGACGAACCAATGCATCATAAACGGAAGCGTCACCGTGGGGATGGTATCTACCAAGTACGTTACCAACGGTAGTTGCAGATTTTCTGAAAGGTTTATCATAGGTCAATTTATCTTCGTACATTGAGTAAAGTATACGTCTGTGAACAGGCTTTAAACCGTCTCTTACATCGGGCAAAGCTCTTCCTATAATAACAGACATAGCGTAATCAATATACGCAGTTTTTACTTCATTTTCAATGCCAAGATTCAAAATGACCTGATTATCATATTTACTGTAATCGTGTTCTATTGCCATATCAATTCCTCATCACACGTCAAGGTTTGTAACGTAACGTGCGTTCTTTTCTATAAACTCACGGCGAGGTTCAACGGCATCTCCCATAAGAACGGAAAATATCTCGTCTGCCTCATAAGCATCTTCAATGGTAATTCGCTTCAAAATACGTTTTTCAGGGTCCATTGTTGTTTCCCAAAGTTGTTCGGGGTCCATTTCACCAAGACCTTTATATCTTTCAGCAGTTGAACCCTGTCCAAGTTCTGCTATATATTTATCTCTTTCTTCATCAGAATAAGCGTATCTTTCCTGTTTTCCCTTGAAAATCTTGTAAAGGGGAGGAACAGCCGCATAAATATGTCCTTGTTCAATAAGGGGACGCATATGTCTGAAGAAGAAAGTGAGAAGCAAAGTTTTTATATGTGCACCGTCAACGTCAGCATCGGCCATAATAATAACTTTACCGTATCTTAACTTGCTTATATCAAATTCAGAACCAATACCTGTTCCGAGAGCCATAATTATAGGAACTATCTGAACGGACGAATAAATTCTGTCAAGTCTTGCTTTTTCAACGTTAAGAATTTTACCGCGAAGGGGAAGGATTGCTTGGAATTTACTGTCTCTGCCATCTTTTGCAGAACCGCCGGCGGAGTCACCCTCTACCATGAACAGCTCTGTAAATTCCATGCGTCTTTCATTACAGTCTGCCAATTTATCGGGCATCGAAGAAGATTCGAGAACACTCTTTCTTCTCGTTGATTCTCTTGCTTTTCTTGCGGCTTCTCGGGCAATACAAGCTGAAACAGCCTTTTCAAGAATTCCCTTTGCAACGGAAGGATTTTCTTCCATAAAATCGGAAAGTTTTCCATAAACAAGGCTTTCAACCAAGCCTCTCATTTCGCTGTTACCTAATTTAGTTTTTGTCTGACCTTCGAACTGTGCGTTTTCAAGTTTGACGGAAACAACGGCTGTAAGTCCTTCACGAACGTCCTCACCTAAAAGTTTATCGTCGTTTTTAAGGATGTTATATTTCTTGCCGTATTCATTCATAACACGGGTGAGAGCGTTTTTGAAGCCTGTTTCATGAGTACCGCCCTCAATTGTATTAATGTTGTTGGCAAAGGTCATTATAGTTTCATTGTAAGTATCGTTATACTGCAAAGCCACCTCGGCAAAAGCCGTTCCCTTTGCACCTGACAAATAAATTACATCCTTATGAAGCATCTGGCAATGTTTCTTTGAGTTGATATATTCAACAAAGGATCTGATACCGCCTTCATAACAGAATTCGGATCTGTATTCTTCTTCGCCTCTTTCATCAATAAGGGTTATATTTATACCTGCGTTGAGGAAGGATTGTTCTCTGAGACGCTTTTCAATAGTTTCATAATCCATTACAAGTTCGTCAAAAATCTCACCGTCAGGATAGAAACGAACGTAAAGTCCATGTTCTTCCGTATTTCCAACCTCATGGAAATCCTTTGAAACCTTGCCACGTTCAAAGGAAACTCTGTACTCTTTGCCGTTATAATAGTCAATTACGTCAAGTTTTGTGGAAAGAGCGTTAACTACGGATGCACCAACACCGTGAAGACCGCCCGAAATAGCATATCCGCCACCGCCGAACTTACCGCCTGCATGAAGAACGGTAAATACAACTACAAGGGTAGGGATACCCATTTTTTCATGAATACCCGCAGGAACACCACGTCCGTCGTCTCTTACTGAAACACTGTTATCCTTGTGAAAAACAACGGTGATATTCTTACAGAATCCAGCGAGGGATTCGTCGATGGAGTTATCAACTATCTCATATACCAAATGATGAAGTCCTCTTTGAGACGTGGACCCGATATACATACCGGGGCGTTTTCTTACCGCCTCAAGTCCTTCTAAAACTTGTATCTGATTTTCACCGTATTCAACTATTTTCTTTTCTTCTGATTCGTTAAATTCCTCGATACTGACAATTTCTTCGTCAATACCATTCATTTCATTTTTTAATTCTTCAGACACTTTTAATTCTCTCCCATTCGTTTTATTTCCGTTTCAACGCTGTTCGAAAGCATATAAACGTTTTCGTTTCCGCTATCTTTGTCAGACGTTAAAACAAAGCATTTCGGCAGGTCGTACAGTAAATTTATTATTTTGTATTCTTTTTCATTTTTTTTCAGGAAATCTTTCGTCGTTTCGCTTTCCGTCGCACCCTCGATATCAAAAAATCCGATAACGTTCTTTATATGAACAGTTTCATTTTTTCCCAAATGGACTCTTGGAAAAACGTTTTCGAAAGCTATACTCTTTTTTTCGTTTTCTTTTTTATTATGCATGTCAGATATCCGTTTTTTTACAAAGGTCTATAAAATTTCCGTCAAGTTTCTTCATCACTTCAATGTCGCAACCCGTGATAATAACTTGTTTTTTCGGTATTTTCATAAGAAGTTTTTTCTTTCGTTCATCGTCAAGTTCTGATAAAACGTCATCCAAAAGAAATACGGGATATTCACCTGTCAATTCCTTTGAAAGTTCACCTTCCGCAAGTTTCAGGCAAAGAACAGCCGTTCTTTGCTGACCTTGTGACGAATAATATCTTGAGTTTTTATCGTTTATAAGAATTCTCAAATCATCTTTTTGAGGGCCGAAAAGACACATTCCTCTCTGAATTTCCATTTCTTTTTTATCGGAATATATGTTTATATATTTTTCCGTATATTCTTCCTTGGTGAATTCCTCATTGCCTACGTTGGTCATATATTCAAGACTTAATTTTTCATTTCCACTGCTTATTTCCTCATGAAAAACTCTGCTTTGAGAAGATAACGCCTTGATATATTTCTGACGGTTTACAGAAATAATTCCCGCGGCGTGCGCCATTTTTTCGTTGTAAACGCCAAGAAGTTTTCTGGAGTTTTCCCCCATATTAAAACTTTTTTTCAGTAAAGCGTTTTTCTGAGAACATAAACGGTTATATTCATTGAGAGCCGCAACATACTTTGGAAATGACTGACATATAGCCATATCAATGAACCTTCTTCTGAATTCAGGAGAACCTTTAGCTAAATTCAGATGGTCAGGAGTGAAAATAACGGCTCGGAACTGTCCCACGTATTCAGAAACCTTTGAAACGGGCAAAGAATTTTTTAAAAGCAATTTACTTTTATTTCTTCTGAAACAAAGCTTCAATCTGCTTTCCTGATACCTGTCGCAAAAAAGTATTTCACTTTCGCAAGCATTTTCACCGAAACGTATCATTTCCGCATCTTTTCCACCTCTGAAACTTTTAGCTGTGGCGAAAACGAAAATGCCTTCAAGAATATTCGTTTTTCCTGCTCCGTTTTCTCCGAAAATAATATTCGTTCCTTCAGAAAAACTGCAGGAAAATGAATCAAAACTTCGGAAATTTTTGAGAGAAATCTCTGATACCTTCATTTATTCAACAAATCCGTTTAATTTTCAATCTCTTTTAATTTTCATCGGAAGGATAAGATGGAAGAAACTCTTTTCCGCATCCTTGTTGTTTCTTATCTGCATTGCATGCATCTCGCTGTTCAGTTCCAGAACAACTTCATCTTCCGTACAAGCACGAAGGGCCTCTAAAATATATTTATAGTTAAACCAAATCTCCAAATCGGGACCGCTTTTTTCAACAATAACGCTGTCGTTTACTCTGCCAAACTGGTTGAAGCAGAAAATATTGAGCATATTTCCCGTAAATGTGCATTGAATTGGAGTTTTATTCTTTTCATCAACAAAAAGCGACACACGTTCAACACTTTCAATAAGATCTTCTCTTGAAACCTTTACGTTTATTTTGCTTTCTTCTCTTATCTGACGTTCAAAGGCAAGGTAAGGACCTTCTGTAAGTCTTGAGAAAAATACAACGTTGTTCACGGAAAAGATAATATGTTTCATTGTAAGTTCACAGTGAACGTCTTCGTCATGATCAGAAATAAGGCGAGAAAATTCAAGAAGGCTTTTTCCAGGAATAATAAATTCCATATTTTCCTTTTCGGAAGTAACCGCATTTTTTTCGCTCCACATGGCGATTCTGAAGTTATCAAGAGCTATGGCTGTTATATCGCCACCGTTTATTCGAAAACATTGACCCTGCAAAACTGCACGTTTGTCAATCTGAGAAATAGCAAAATAAGTTCCGCCTACGATTCTTTTTATAACTCCGCCCTTCAAATCAAAGGAATAATCTCCCGTGAAATCAGGTAAATTCGGGAACATGTCAGCATTTGATCCATGCATAACGTATTCACTCATTCCGCATTTTACGGTAACGGAATTTTTATCGTCACAAATGAATGAAACCTCGCCGTCTGGCAATGCTTTTATTATATTGTTTATTTTAGAAGCATTGAGAATAACGGCGCCATCTGTTTCACCGATAACTGAACCGCTTACGTGAATACCGCGTTCAAGATCATATCCACAAAGGGTAAGATCATTTCCTGAAAGAGTGAAAAGAATTCCTTCAAGGGCGGGGAGCGTTGTTTTATTCGAAGCACCTGCCGCTGCAGGAGATATCAATTTAATCAAATCGTCTTTCTCGGCTCTGAATTTAACACCCATAGTTTTGCAAAGCTCCTGTCTTTCGTTTTAAATAATAAAATAATAATTATATATCATAGTAGTAGCAGTAGTAATAGGGGAAGAGAAAATGTTAAAAATTACAAAAACACTTTTATAATGCGGATTTTTTTAAATTTCACATGTGAAAAACAAGGTGAAAAAGTGAAAAAAACAAGTTAAAAAATCTGTACTTTTTCAACACGGTGGAATAAAATCAAAACTTTTTATCAAAATGAATTTTGATTTTTTTCATCGGAAATCTTGTAAAAAAAGAAATATAAAGGTAAAAATCACAAGAAAAAACGGTTTTTTCACTTATTAAGGAGAGTTTTTAACGTAAACCCACCATGAAAATTCACTTTTTAACACAGTTTTTCACACTTAGCTCTTTTCAGCTATATCTCTTATCTCTGCAATTATCTTATCAACCGTTCTTGAAAATTCTCTGTCGGATTGGATTGTCTTTTCAATTTGACCATGAGAATACATTATAGAAGTTCTGTCCTTACCAAAAATTTTACCGATTCCTTTATAATTTTCATTGGTAAGAGTTTTTACTATATAAATACAAAGATGACGGATGGTTTTTATCTGGCTGGATCTGCTTTGACCCAAAAGGTCTTCTTTTTTTACGGAATATCTCTGACAGAAAAAGTCAATTATCATTTCAGGAGTTATATTTTCCCTTTCAACTTCCAAAAAGTCTCCAAGAACGTTTTTGACAAGTTCTAAATCTATGCTTTTTCCGCTTATGAGACTATGTGCTTTGAGAGTTTTTATAACGCCTTCTATTTGTCTTACGTTATGTCTTACGTTTTCGGCAAGGAATATAAGGGCGTTTTGGGGGATCTCAACGTTCATGGAAGCAGCTTTATTACGGAATATGGCTGCCCTGAGTTCAAGGTTAGGAGGCTGGATATCCGTTATAAGTCCCCATTCAAAACGGGTTTTAAGCCTGTCCTCAAGAAATTCAATTTCTCTTGGGCTACGGTCTGAGGTGAGAATAATCTGTTTTTTCATTTCGAAAAGATTATTTATGGTATGGAAAAATTCTTCCTGCGTTGTTCTCTTGTTTGAAATAAACTGAATATCATCAATAAGGAAAATATCAACGTTTCTGTATTTATTTCTGAATTCTTCCATTTTTTCCGCTCTGTTTTTATTGATAGCGAGAATAAGTTGGTTTGCGAATTCTTCGCCAGATGTGTACATTATATTGAGATGAGGATATTTCGCCTTTGCTTCGTTATACATTGCATGAAGCAAGTGAGTCTTTCCCAAACCTGATGCTCCATGGATAAAAAGCGGGTTATAAAGCGTTGCAAGATTATCAAGAACGGCAACACAGGCTTTATATGCAAATTCATTGGAAGAACCTACAATAAAGTTTGAAAACGTATAATCCCCATGTCTTATGTCTTTTGGATTGATGTCCGTATTCTGTGAAGTTTTTTCACCGTAATTTGTTTGTTGATTTGAATTGGCAGAAAGGTTATTTTCTATTTTTACGGAATTTTCTGACGAAGAAATGAAAGAACCGTATGATAAAATATCGCTTATGGAAATTTCTTCTGCTGAATCATCAATGGTTTCTGCTGAAACGATGGATACCTTTACTTTTTTTCCAAGGACTTTGCAGATATGCTTTTCAATGTGTTCTTTGTATTTTTCTTCTATGTAACTTCTTTTATAATCGCTGTCACAGAACAAAACGGCTTTGTCATTCTCCAAAGCGTAAATTGTGAGAGAATTGAACCAGAGTTTAACTGTTGGCTGTACGAACTCCTCAGACAAGGAAGCGATAAAATCTTCTCTTATTTTAGCGTAATCATTCATGAAAAAGAACTCCTGAATTTTTATGACAACGGATTTACTTTATAAATCCATATATATACAATTAAAAATGCGTATTATATTATA
>JAZOCZ010000197.1:0-2165 GCA_045596755.1 Eubacteriales bacterium
AAGGACAAAAGAAAAGACAGATTAAGCCGTATCTCTTTGACTTTAACGTTTTCGTTTGTCATATTTATTATTCTGTTTATAGCCATTGCAATTACAATCGGAATAATTTATTTACTTATCCGTCTTGAAGCAATTCCGGCATACCAAGACGATGCCTTTGAAATAACTCCGCTTCTATTATACGTTACCTTTATAAGCCTTGTTATCGGATTCGGAATTTCAATGCTTCTCGTCAGATTCCCACTCAAACCATTCAACAAAATCATTTCCCTCATGAACAGACTTGCATCGGGAGATTTCAAAGCAAGACTTGATTTTGGAAAGGTTGCGAAAAGTATTCCCGCTTTATCCGAGGTGACGGATAGTTTCAACAAAATGGCAAGCGAACTTGAAAACACGGAGATGTTAAGAAGTGATTTTATAAACAACTTTTCCCATGAATTCAAAACTCCAATAGTTTCAATAGCAGGATTTGCCAAGCTTCTTAAAAACGGTAATCTGACGGAAACTCAAAAATATGAATACATCCGTATCATAGAAGAAGAATCATTAAGGCTTTCCGATATGGCAACAAAGGTTCTCAACCTCACTAAAATTGAAAATCAGACTATTCTTTCAGAAGTTAACCAATTCAACCTTTCCGAACAGATAAGACATTGCGTTTTACTGCTTGAAAGCAAATGGGTTAATAAAAACATTGAATTTGACCTTGATTTTCCCGAAATTGAAGTTTGTGCAAACGAGGAATTACTAAAGCAGGTATGGATAAATCTTTTGGACAACGCAATTAAATTTTCGAACGATTCTTCAACAGTTTTTGTGAACGTGGAAGTTGTAGGAAATGAAATTTTCGTAAAGATTACAAACAACGGTAATGAAATTCCAAAAGAAGAACAAACAAATATTTTCAGAAAGTTTTATCAAACAGACAAGTCGCATGCATCCCAAGGAAACGGTGTAGGACTTGCTATCGTGAAAAAGATAGTTGACCTCCACGAAGGGAAAATTTACGTAGAAAGCGAAAACGGAAAAACTTCTTTTATCACGATTTTAAAAAAAGAATATACATTAAAATAAATAAATTTTATTTTCAGTTTAGTTTAGTTTATTATAATAGCGTATTAATATGTTTTAAAGGAGATTTATTAAAATGATTTTCTTACATATCCTCTTGGCGCTTTTATCATTGGTGCTTTTATTCGTTGTTCTGTGGTTTGCTTTTTATTTCGTCATTTCCATATTAGTTGATACGAAAAAAGAATACACGGATAACAACAAGTTTTACCGTCATGCTTTAAATTTTGCAACACTGACAGGAATTATCGTACTCAGAATCAAATTAAAAGTTTCGGGAAAAGAAAAACTTGATAAAAATCAAAATTACTATTTTGTATCAAATCACCGTTCCAACCTTGACCCTATTTTATCGTGGTACGTTTTCAAAGAACATAATATTGCGTTTTTATCAAAACCCGAAAATTTCAAGGTCTTATTCTTCGGAAAAATAATACATAGATGCTGTTTTTTACCCATTCACAAAGATGACATTTTCCAAGCGATGGAATCCGTTAACAAAGCCGCAAAGGTTCTTGAAAAAGGAGAGCTTTCCTTTGGCGTTTATCCCGAAGGGAAAAGACATACGGAAGCGGAAATGGCTCCATTCCATAATGGTGTTTTCAGGGCAGCACAGAAAGCCAACAAACCTATTGCCGTCATTGCTGTAAGAAACGCAGACGATATCAACAGAAACTATCCATTCAAAAGCACAACAATATATATCGACGTTTTAGAAATCATTCCTGCGGAAGAAATAAAAGGTGTAAAAACAAATATTATCGGTGACCGAGTAAGAAAAATACTCGAAGATCATTTATACACTAAATAAAACTTCGGTGCTGTAACAGAATTGAAACACATTCAGTTACAGCACCATTGCTTTTTGCTATAGTATTTTTGAAAAAAACAAACGTAAAAAATTTTTCTTTTTGTACTTGAATTCAAAAAAACAGAGGAGTATAATTTGTCCGTAAAAAATAAAAACAAAAGAGAATTTATATGATTGAAAATCACGAATTTTTAATGCCCGATTATTTCACGTCTTTTGCATGTAAAATGGGAAAATGCAGAAATGCTTGTTGCGAAGGATGGCCTGTTACAATATCAAT
>JAZOCZ010000198.1:0-5991 GCA_045596755.1 Eubacteriales bacterium
CCTTATAATAGACGATTGCTCGAAGGATAATACCAAAACTTTGGCATATGAGCTGGCAAAAGATGACAGCCGTATAACCGTTGTTGAGAACGAAACAAATATGGGAGTAGCAAAAACAAAAAACAAAGGTTTTTCCATAGCACGCGGAAAATACGTTGCCCTTCTTGATTCCGACGACGTATGGCTTGAGGACAAGCTTGAACGTCAGATAAAATTAGCCGAAGAAAAGAACGCTGATATAGTTTATTGCTCATATTCCATGATCGATGAAAAAGGTGAAAAGGTTTGTGAGGATTTCATCGTTCCCGAAATGACAGATTTTGAAAGCACACTTATAAAAAGCGTTATAAGTTGTTCAACCGCTCTTATGACGAAAGAGTTGAGTGAAAAATACAGTTTCCCTACGAATATGTATCATGAGGATTATGCCTTGTGGCTTGATATTCTTAAAGATGGGAACGTTGCGTTGGGGGAAAAAACGGTTTGCGCTAAATACCGTCTGCTTCAGAGTTCCAGATCGGCAGGAAAGTTGAAATGTGCATATCATCGCTTCAGAATATACAGAGATTATCTGCACTTTTCCCTTTTAAAAAGCCTTAAAATTATGTACGGATACGCAACGGAAGGGTTCAGAAAATACAAGAAATTATAGGCTGTTTGAAAATCAAGCGGTATGGTGAGTTATGAAAATACTTATTCTCTGCGGTGTATTCGCCAAGGAAAACGAAGAAGAGATAATTGAAAACGCCAAAGCTCCCGTTGAGTTTTCCGCTAATTTGTTTCAGGAACGGCTTATTTATGGTTTCAACTCATTGAAAAATGCAGAGGTTTCCGTTTTGTCTGCCCCATTCATAGGTGCCTATCCTGCAGGAAGCAAAATTATAAACTTCAAACAATTTAAAATTTCTCAAAATAAATATAAATACGTTTCATTTTGCAACGTTTGGGGAATAAGAAATTTTTCAAGAACGCATTCTCTAAAAAAAGCAATAAAAAATTTTGCCAAAGACAAATGTGAAGAAAAACTTATAGTGGTTTATTGTACACATACGCCGTTTATTAAAGCGGCAGAATATGCAAAAAAAATTGATTCAAAAACAAAACTTTGTTTGTACGTTCCTGACCTTCCCCAATATATGAATCTTTCGGAAAACAGAGGGGTTATATATAACGTAGCAAAAAAATACGATATCGCTTCCATGACGAAGCATATGAAAAGCATGGATTCGTTCATTTTGCTCACAAAGCATATGAAGGATAGACTCCCAGTTGGGAACAAGCCGTACAGCGTTATTGAGGGAATTTTCGATTCACTCCCGACATCTCCCGACGAGATAAAAACCTCAGGATTGGAAAAATACATAGTTTACACGGGAAAACTTGATAAAAAATTCGGAGTTGTTTCATTGATAGATTCAATGAAGCATCTGAAAAACGAATTCCTTCGCCTTGTTTTGTGCGGAAACGGTGATTCATTTGAATACGCAAAAAAAGAAAGCGAAAAAGACGGAAGGATAATGCCGCTTGGGCAGGTCACTCCTGAAGTGGCGGAGGAATGGAGAAAAAAAGCTTCGATTCTCGTTAATCCAAGACCGAATTCGGAGGAATACACAAAATACTCCTTCCCGTCAAAGAACGTTGAATATCTGCTTTCAGGAAAGCCTACCGTCTCTTATATGCTTGATGGTATGCCTGATATATACAAAAATTTTATTTATGAAATATCCCCTGACGGAGAAGCTCCGTCTGCAATCGCAGAAGCAATAGAAAACGCATTGGATGAAAAAAGCGAATTTTGTGAAAAAAGCAAAGATTTTTATGAATATGCGAAAGAAAAACTCTCTGCAAAAGAAATTGCAAAACAAATTCTCAAGTTGAATTATGGACGGGAATAATAATGGTTCACGTTATTTTATTTTCAATAATCGGTCTCGGGTTTCTTACAAGAAAATCGGGAAAATGGGGACAAGCACTCCCTTTTGTGTCTCTTTTCATTTTTTCAGCTATTCGATATGATTTTGGAAACGACTATCTCAACTATCTGAAAAAATTTGATCTTATCAAATTAGGGTCATCGTTTTTTGGTGACCCGTTGTTTGAATTGCTGAATAAAATCTCTCCATCGTTTGAATTTCTTATTTTTATAACAAGTCTTTTGTATATAGGGATTATTTATTGGCTTGTAAAGAAAGAAGTTCCAAAGGAATACGTTTGTCTTTCCATTTTTATATTTATCATCAGCCCCTATTTGTTTGGGGTGTGCCTTTCTTCATTGAGACAATGTCTTGCAATGCTTTTCTTTGTCATAGCAGTTCATTTCTCTAACAAGAAAAAGTATTTGCTTTACATTTTTTTCGTACTTGTTGCGATGCAATTCCATCAGAGTGCGGTTATTCTCCTTCCTTTCTTGTTCTTTGCAAACGAAAGAAAATTTGATAAAAAATACGTTATAGCGTATTTCGTTGCTCTCGTGGTTCTTCTGACCATGGATAATTTTACAACCATTATCAAGGATTTGGCTTCAGGATTTGATGATAAAAACTATTTGCATTATGCAAATAATGGTCTTACAAACTCAATAAGAGCTACGATTCTTAGTGGTATATCTGCATTGTACGTCATTCTTAACCTGCCCGAACTTAAAGGAAAGACATTGATGTACAGCAAACTTTATCTGTTTTCGCCAACTCTTGCCGTTCTTTCTATAAGAATGTCAAGTCTTACAAGAATACAAATGTATTTCGACATATTTGCCATCGTTGCACTTCCTCTTATTTTCAAGCATAACCTTGAAAAAGGAAAGGTTGAAATTGACAGAACGCAAATTGGAAAGACCATATTGGAAATCGCAAAAAGATACGTTCTTCCCGCTCTTATACTTATTATCTATCTGCTAAGATATTATTCATTCTTTACAAATGAAATGTGGGATGCTTTTTTCGTTTACAGAACAATATTCAGTGCAGGTATATAAATAATGAAGGTTTTTTATATAAACGGTGTTTCCTACGGAAGCACGGGAAGAATTATGTTTGGGCTTGCTGACAAGGTAAAAGAACTTGGCGGTGATGCTCTTTGTACGGCAGGATTTACGTGGCAGAAATGCGAGAGAGCCGACTTTTTTGTAACGTCAGGTTTGTTTGGAAAAAAGCTTCATACGGAGCTTTCTAAAATAACGGGAAAGCATGGAGGTTATTCCCGAATTTCAACAAAAAAACTCATAGCAAAAATAAAGAAATTTGACCCTGACATTATACATCTTCATAATATCCATGGGTGGTTCCTGAATTTTGAGATGCTTTTTGACTTCCTTAAAAAAAGCAAAAAGAAGGTAATCTGGACTTTACACGATTGTTGGAGTTTCACGGGACATTGCCCCCATTTTGATATGCTCGGTTGCGAAAAATGGAAAACAGGTTGTTTTGAATGTTCTTACAGCGGATATCCAGAAACCTATTTTGATTGCTCGTTGAGGCAGTACGAACGTAAGAAAAAACTTTTTTCAGATGTGGAAGGACTTTCCATAGTTACTCCTTCCCTATGGCTCAAATCAAAGGTTGAGGATTCCTTTTTGAAGGATTATCCTACTTACGTTATAAACAACGGAGCAGATTTGAAAGTTTTCAAGCCTTGCTTTGAAAATGACGTTCTTAAAAAATACGGTATAAAGACGAAATATACGGTTCTCGGTGTTTCATATGGTTGGGACAACAAAAAAGGACTTGATGCGTTTATTCACTTGTCAGAATCCTTGGGAGATGAATATACCGTTGTTCTGGTTGGTACGGACGAGGCTTCAGAAAAGAAACTTCCTAAAAACATAATTTCTATAAGAAGAACTGAAAATCAAAATGAATTATCAAAACTTTATTCCGCTTCAAACGTTTTCGTCAATCCAACTTTAGAGGATACCTTTCCTACAGTCAATATGGAGGCTCTCGCCTGCGGAACGCCCGTTGTCACTTATAAAACAGGCGGAAGCGTTGAAATTCCTGATAAAAATTGCGGAATTATAGTAGAAAAGAAAGACGTTCTCGGACTTGAAAGAGCCATAAAAAGAATTTGCGAAGAAAAGCCTTTTTCAAAAGAGAATTGTACGTATAGAGCGAAAAGTTTTGACAAAGAACTTTTTGCAGAGAAATATATGGATTTGTACAGGAGCATGATATGACTCCATTACAGCAAAGGGAATTTGAAATTCTGAAAGAATTCGTTAAGGTTTGCAAAAAACTTTCCCTAAAATATTATTTAGTTTGCGGAAGCGCTTTGGGCGCTGTGAAATATGGCGGTTTCATCCCTTGGGATGACGATATAGACGTTGCTCTCCCAAGAGAAGATTACAACGTTTTTATAAAGGAAGCGCAAGGCTTACTTCCCAAAGGGTTGTTCGTCCAGAATTCGTATACGGACAAGTATTTCCCGCAGATGTATACGAAACTGAGAGATTCAAATACAACCTTTATTGAAAAAACAGTTGCTAAAATTCCCATGAATCACGGTATTTTCATCGACGTTTTTCCGTTGGATGGATATCCCGAAAAATCTATTGAAGCAAAAAAGTTAGAGTTTTTCAAAAGGTATTATGAAACGGTTTATCTGTCCGTTGCAGATTTTGAAAAATCCTTAAAAACCAAAATCGTACATAGTGTTGTAAACATTTTCGGTTTAAACTCAAACATGGAAAAAGTTTCAAGAAAATATAATTCTCTCGTGTCTGAATATAAAACAGACAACTCTCCCCTGTGGTGTAACCATGGAAATTGGCAAGGAAAGCTGGAATACACAAAACGAGAGCAATACGGAAATGGAACCAAGGCTTTGTTTGAAGGACTTGAGGTTTCAATTCCCGAAATGTACGACGAATACCTGACACAGAAATACGGCGATTGGATACGCGACCTTCCCGAAGATAAGAAAAAAGGTCACCATACGTTTTTGGTTTGCGATACGGAGAAGCCTTATGCAGAGGTCTTAGGCATCAGGCAGTAGTATAAAAACACTTTATTTTTCGACCTTCGGGAGAAAAATTTTCCTTCCCTCTTGCCTCTTGCCCCCCGCCTTTCGACTTTGGCGACGCCTAATGCCTTGGGCATAGCCCAATTAAATTGGTATGAACAGCCTATAAAGCTGCTTATATAAAAAAATAAAAAACAAAGGAGACACAAATGAAAGTTAAAAAACTTTTATGCGCACTCTTGGCGACACTTATGTTAGTTGCCGTAGTTCCTGCTAACGCATTCGCGGCAATCGAATACGTAGCAAGCGAAACTGACGACTACTATAAGCTGATCTCCAAATACGATTTTGAACTCGCACCTGGTATTAACGAGTCCGAAATCGTTCTCAACAATGCGGACCAGTCACACAGACAGGTTTCACACGTTTTAGAGATTGACTTGAACAATCCCTACGCACATGTTGTTCCCAGCTTCAGAGGAATGATTCCTACTGAAGGCAACTACGGCGCTGCTCAGATTATGTCCGAACAGGCAAAATGGGCAGAGGAAAACGGCAGTTTTTGGGCACCTGAAGAATTGCGTGCAAAAGACGGCACCGTAAACGTTGTCGCAGCTACAAACCTCTCCCTTAATTATTATGGTGATGCCTATTACACAGAAAATCCGCACCTTGTTGGCGAACCCCTCGGATATATGGTTCTTAACGGACAAATATACGCAAACAGCCAGCATAAATTTGAAACAGCTGAAGGAGTTGGTGACGGCAAGCAATACGGCGCACAAACTTGCGTTGTTATCAACTTTGACACAAAAGACGGTGTTGCAAGACCTGACGATATTCCAAAGGTTCAACTCCGTTCAACTACAAGTCCTATAACAGGTTGGGAAGAACAGGTTATCCCTGCAAACTTCGGCTTCCTCGTTAAAGATGGCGTTAATCAGTATAAAACAGTAAACCACGAATCAGATGCAGCCTCGAGAACATTCGTTGGTATAAAAGCAAATGGTAACCTTGTTATTGTTATGAATGACG
>JAZOCZ010000199.1:0-1843 GCA_045596755.1 Eubacteriales bacterium
AGATGTAAAGATGGTTTTGAAAAAAGTTGGAGCAACAAAGCAATTGCTTTCGTTAGCCCCAACCCATATGCATAAAATATTATTTTAAATTTGATTTCAAGTTATTGGTATAAGTTATTTTTTGCAATACGCACATATTTGAGAGAATACGCATTCACCGCACTTAGGAGAACGCGCGGAACAAATGTCTCTGCCAAACGAAACCATGTTGTGACAAAATTCGCTTTGGTGTTCCACAGGAACAAGAGAACTCATCACCCGTTCCGTTACAAGAGGATCATTTTTTTCGGTAAAGCCCAATCTTCCGCATATTCTTATACAATGGGTATCTGCAACTATGCCACCAAGTCCAAATATGTCTCCTCGCAACAGATTTGCAACCTTTCTTCCAACTCCTGGAAGTGAAAGCAAATCATCCATAGCGAAAGGTATCTCACCTCCAAATTCAGAGCATATCATTTTTGAAGCTTCTCGAAGATTTCGAGATTTGGAATTATAAAGCCCCACGGACCGTATAAGTTCTTCAAGCACACCTTCCTTACTTTTCGCAAACGCTTCTACGTCAGGTAACGCTTCAAAAAGTTTTTTCGAAACTAAATTTACTCTTTCGTCCTTACATTGAGCGGAAAGAACTGCCATGACGAACAAACGGAACGGTTCTCCTTCCCAGTTCAAGCCACATTTACCCTCAGGATAAAGTTCTCTTAATTTTTCAAGAACATATAATGCTTTTTCCTTGTTATCCATATTTCAAACGCAAAAATTACTCATCAAATATATAATTTACGTCACCCGAAAGTAAGGCAAGAACGCCTTTATAAATTACTTCCGCACGTTCGGTAAAATTTTCTTTCATGGCATCTGCGTAATTATCGTCAGTAAGAAAAACGTTCAGATCCAAAAGGGTTTTTTCATTATCCCTTATGGAACAGCTTACCATATATCCTTCCCCATGTGTCGCAATTTTGGATTCTATCCTGTTTCCTGTTTTATGAAACGCTAAAAGCCTATGAGCTGATCTCAATGCTTTTTCCTTAACGGAATCGTACAAATTGAATTCAACGCTACTTACAGATTGTGCACCCAATTCGGAAATTCTGTAAAGCATTTTGCCGTCAATACGCTCTTCAATGATTTGCTCCTGATCCAAAAGTTCACAGAAACAAATTGGAAAATCCGTTCCTGAAACAAATCCATCTTGCATGACCATATCGTTTATTATTTTGTATTCGAGCGGTTCGCGAATATTCTTCAAAAGGTATAAAATAAAAACCTTTATTTGAAATCTGTCCTTCATCTCCGCCATAATGGCTCACCAACCATGCTTTTTAACATAGCCTTTCGTTTTGTTTTTCATTTATTTGACAAAATAATACATTTTACGCCATTTTTATTTATCTTAACATATATTTTCAGAATATGCAATAGCAAAAGCAAAAAAACTATTGAAAATTCCAAGTAATTATTATATAATTATTTTGTATATTTGAGTTTTCATGTTTTTTGAAAGTGAGGTGACGTATACCATGTTGACATTCAATGGTGGAATCCGCTTTAATCATGGTAATAAAACAAAACTTCTTCCAATACAGAAAATTGAACCTGAATATATTTATCTTGAAATTCCAAAGGATTACGTTTTGATGATTTCATTATCTGATGACGTAAAAATCGGTCAGATAATTGCATCACATGAAGACGAAAGTTTTCCTCCCATTTGTTCGGGAATATCTGGAAATGTTGAATCTATCGGTGAAAACGAAGTAGTTATAAAAAACGATTTTAAGAATTATTTTTACCCTGGACTTTCACCCGTGGATTTTCCACTCACAAGCCTTGAAAC
>JAZOCZ010000200.1:0-2306 GCA_045596755.1 Eubacteriales bacterium
AAGAACTTTAGTTGACGCTTTACATCTGAAATAGAAGTTGCCGTCTATAAAGTATATATAGAATTTTTGCGGGTCAAGCCCATTCATATCATATACTTGTATATTTGTTCCATCCGAATAATTGCCGCCCGCAACGTCCATTAGCTTGCCCGCCTGATCATTCACCAAACAGTATGAGCCATCGCCCTGACGATAGAAATGCCATTGCTGGGATGCGCAAACTCTTCCGTATTCATCGTATGACGCATCTGCGAGAATAACGTTTCCGAAAAATTCGGTTATGTATCTGCCTGTAACTGTATTTCTGATAAACGCAACGAAGTTTTCGCCAAGATCTATGGGTGAATGTCCGTTAAGCTTGTTATCAGCGCCCGAAACACCTTCACCGGGAGTTACCTGAACAGTATAATAGGTAGAATCACCATAGCCGTAATTCCAATTTATCTGATATCTGTTAGCTGAATGGGAGTTGATAATTGCCGTACCTGCACTGTTTCTTCCAACGCAGAAATATGCGTGGTCAATAACGCCGTCGCTGTGCCAGTCAACGTAAACGGGACAGCCAACCCAAACCTGTGAGTTATTGGGATTTACGATTCCCCAGCCTCTGTACGTTGCCCAATAGTACCAGCTCTGTGCCGCACCTGTCCATGATGAGCTTCTGTCGGTTGTGCTGTTGTGATACCAACAATCCTGTGAATACGCAGAACCGTAATGCATAGGCATTCCGCCTGCAAGGAGACACTGAGAGGTGAAGTTTGCACAGTCGCCGCCATAGCTTGAATAATCAGGCCATTCAGGGTTACGTCCCATTGCCCACTCGTTAGAATATACGCATGCCCAAAATATATTGTATCCTAAAATAAACTCACCATTGGATTCAACAACTACGTCGTCCGCAACGATTCCGTCAACCGCTGTTGCATCAGAGGTTTTGGACATATTTTCTTCTGTTACGGGTGCATCGTATGTAAAATCTTCCATTTTAAGAGTTTCGTCTTTATATTCATCGGAAGAAATAACGAGCTTTCCGCCCTTTTCGCTTATGACCATTTTATGCTCGTTGCCATAGCCCGAAGCGTCAGTCATTTCCATTTCGCCTGCTTTGTCGAAATAGTCATAGAACGTCCATTCGTAAACTGTGAGGAAATATTCACCGTTTTCATAGGATGCATCTCTGATTTCGAGGGTGATTTCAGCGTTGATAATTATGCTGTTTGTTTTTACTTCAAGATTGTCAACGTCTGCATTTCTTTCTTCGAAAAGAGCTTTTGCGGCATCTTTATCAGCAAAAATGCTGAATTTTGCTCTGCCTTCAGGCTTGTTAAAGGAAAGCTCTCTCAATTCAAGGTAATCTGAAAGAAGGTCAAAAACGTCTTCGCTTATAACGGATTCATCAACGCCTTCTTTAACAAGCACCTGATCAATACCGCCGTACCATTCTTTAGTAAGACTTTCCGCGGAATCTCCGTTGAACGCTTCAACTTTAAATCCGAACATCTGGAAAGACACAACGGATATAAGCATCACCGTACAAAGAAGCAATGATAATAGGTTTTTCATAGTCATAACCTCCTGAACCGTATTTTAAACCTTGGCGCAATTTTGGGAACTCAGAAGACAATTTTGTTCATTTTTTGACGTGTCTGAACCCTTCCACCGCCATTTTCATTCATATTATAGCACCATTTTTTGCAAATTGCAATATTCAAGTTTAAAGTTTTTGTTAAAAAAACACAAACATGAAAAAGTTTTGATTAAAACAGGTTGGTGAAAAATCACAAAACAATTCAAAATCCCAAATTAACCAAACAGAAACCACTTCGGGATTATATCCATACTGAAATAGAAGAAAATCCGATGCGTTTTTAAAAGCCAATCCCCTATTCAACCATCATATCTTTATTTAAGATGAGTCTATATATGATTTTGCAATAATTTTCCAAAAAACTCATTGACTTTTTTCATTATTTATTATATAATGCTCTCAAGATGTGTTATTGTACCATCTGTAACTGTTCAGCATTAAAAAATATGACACGGTTTGGGTAAAAGCTGATTTTGCCGTTTCTCCCAAACATGTTAAAACGGAGGTATCCCGCATGAAACAAAAAGCGAAATTTCTTATTCCCTTTTTGATATTCGTTACGGTTATCACTTTGGGTATGAGTGGATTGTACATGGATTTGTACAATTCGTTAAGCGACTTCTTCGGCGACGAAGAAGAAACGGAAGAACTTATAGTTCAAAAGGTTTATGCATACAACGCTTTGTCTTTACAGGAAGCCTTTGAATCTGTAGGCTCT
>JAZOCZ010000201.1:0-6103 GCA_045596755.1 Eubacteriales bacterium
GATGAAGGTATTTTTATCAACATACGAAATACTATGAAAAGCAATAAAGATGAATATATTTATTACAAAACAGATCACCATTGGACATCTAAAGGAGCATATTTAGCATACGTAGAATATTGCTCTGCAAAAGGAATCACACCAAAATCCTACGATGAATTTAATTTCGAAATAGTTTCAGAAGAATTTTATGGCTCTTTACATTCAAAAAATCTTGATTCTCTTGCTAAACCAGACGTTGTTTCCATTGCAAAAAATATTGGTAAATGTTCAGTAATGGCAAACGATAAAAAAATTCAAATGTATGATATGACAAAACTTTCAGCCAAAGATAAGTATTTAACATTTTTGGGTGACAACTATGCAAAAACAGTTATCGAAACGGAATGTGAAAACGGAAAAACCTTGCTTGTTGTTAAGGATTCTTTTGCTAACTCTTTCGTTCCTCTCCTTACAGAAGATTATGAAAAAATAATAATGATCGACCAGCGTTACTATACTAAGAATTTTTCATCTTTAATTGAAGAGTATAGCATTACAGACACTTTGTTCTTATACGGAGTTACAAATCTTTCCGCTCAGACAAAACTTGCAACAGCTTGCAAAAACTGATTTTGTATTATAAACTCCAATATTGCAAAAACTGCCCTCAGCTGAGGGCAGTTTTATGAAAAAGTATTATTTAGTTCCGAATATTCTATCTCCAGCATCACCAAGGCCTGGAACGATGTATCCGTTTTCGTTAAGACGTTCATCAACGTTCGCACAGTAAATTTCAACGTCGGGGTGAGCTTCGCTCAAAGCTTTTATTCCCTCAGGAGCAGCAATTATGCAGAGGAATTTTATGCTATTTCCACCGTAAGATTTAATCTGTGAAATTGCATCTATGGCAGATCCACCCGTCGCAAGCATAGGATCGACTACTACAATAAGTCTGCTTTCGATATCGGGAGGAAGTTTGCAATAATACTCATGAGGTTCAAGAGTTTCTTCATCTCTATACATACCGATATGTCCAACCTTCGCAGACGGAACGAGATCAAGTAAACCATTTACCATTCCAAGTCCCGCTCTGAGAATTGGAACAACTGCTAATTTTTTTCCTTTGATCATCTTTTGCGTTGTTTCGGTTATCGGGGTTTTTACTTTAACATCTTCAAGAGGAAGATCTCTCAACGCTTCATAACACATGAGCATTGTTATCTCCTCAATAAGTTGTCTGAAAACTTTGTTTGATGTTGTTTCGCTACGCAAAATCGATGTTTTGTGCTTGATAAGCGGATGCTCAAAAATAGTAACGTTTTTCTTGTTTTCCATTTATACTTCCTCTTTTCATATTTATTTTAGCACTTCTTTATAGAAGTTTAAAACGTTTTTGTAGCAAATTTTTTCAATCAATGAGTCGTTAAAACCGTTATTTTTCAACAGCAAAAAAAGTTCTTGCTGTTTAGATGAATCGGGAATCTGAATTGGAGGATTATCGATTCCGTCAAAATCAGTTCCCAGACCAAGACAGTTTTCACCGCCTATATTGATTATATGTTTTATATGGGGAATAAAGGCTTCTATGTCGATGCCTTTACCCGGTGTATAGTTTTTACTCAAAAAAGAGTTACAGTAATTCAGACCTATTATGCCGTTTCTCTCGCCAATTGTTTTAATCATATCGTCGGTCAGGTTTCTGGGATGAGGGCATATTTCCCTTGCATTGGAATGACTGGCAACAAAAGGTTTATTGGATTTATATGCAACGTCAAAAAAACCTTTGTCAGAAAGATGCGAAACATCAGGGACAATGCCAAACGTTTCCATAGCATCCAAAATTTCAAACCCTTTTTCTGTTAGTCCAAAATCAAGGTTAACTATGGCTTTTTCGTCTTCAAGAGAATTCGGCGAACCCAAGCAGTTTTTATAATTCCACGTAAAAGTCATCATTCTGACGCCTTTTTCATAAAGAGATTTTAATTTCTCAACGTTTCCCTCACAAACCGCCCCTTCTTCTATTGTAAGAACCGCCGAAACTTTTCCTGCAGCCATATTATTTTCAATATCGGAATATGTAAATGCAGGTGATATAACATCTTTATTTTCTTCTAATTCTGAGTAATACTTATCAATCATAAATGATGCGAAGTTAAAATTTGCTTCATTTTTACCCAAATTCGTAAATATGGCAAAATTTTGCAGAACGTACTGCCCTTTTTTCAACTTTTCGCAATCAATATGTGATTTACTCTTCCTTAAATGGTAATCTTGATTTCTAACAATGTCAAGCATTGTATCACAATGCAAATCAGCAATAAACATAAACACCTCAAAATGTTTTAAGAAAGGATTTTTATGCGAAATACTACCCTATGCTATCTGGAGCAAAACGAAAAATACTTAATGCTTTACAGAAATAAAAAGAAAAACGACCTAAACGCCGGTAAGTGGGTTGGAATCGGAGGCGGGTTCGAACTAAGAGAATCTCCCGAAGAATGTGCGAAACGAGAAATTTTTGAAGAAACAGGTTTGACAGTAAACAAATTAAGTCTACGTGGAATTATCACCTTTGATAATGATATGTCAGAAACGGAATATATGTTCCTTTTTACGTCAAAAGATTTCCAAGGAACGATAATTTCCGATTGTAACGAAGGTGAACTTGCCTGGATCGACAAAAAGGACGTTCTGTCTTTAAATCTTTGGGAGGGTGATAAATATTTTTTAAAACTTATAAGCGAAGATTGTCCATTCTTTTCTATGAAACTTTCATATAGTAAAGACAAGCTTGTTTCAGTTACGATCAATGGAGAATCTGTAAATGACTAAGTAAAAAGGCTTTCGATGTCGAAAGCCTTTGTTTTATCAGATTTCGGAAGTGCCTTCAGCTTCTTCTACAACTTCAGTTTCAACTTCGTCTTCATCATCGATCATGCAGAAAATATCATCCGCATCATCCGCAAAGAAATCATCGTCAAAATCATCAAGACATTCATCACAGCAAGAAGCAATTTTCTTTCTCTCGTGAAGAGCAAATGCAATAAGCGCAGCACCGGAAATTCCGCCTATACCCGCTGTAATAGCAAGAGCTTTAGCAAGGCTTTTCTTTTGACCCCAAAGAATCAAAGCAGCAATACCAAAGCAAACACATTGAACAACCAAGCAAATTCCAATGTAAAATTTCGTTTTTTTCATAATTATAACCTCCGTTGTTATTATTATATCCTTGTTTTTTGTTTTTGTTCTGCAAGTTTTATTTTTTGCATGAATATTTCAAAAATTCGTTGATAAAATCATCTATTTCACCGTCTACAACCGCTGAAATATTACCTGTTTCATAACCCGTTCTGTTATCCTTTACCAAAGTATATGGCATGAAAACATAGCTTCTTATCTGACTTCCCCATTCAATATTCATCTTATTACCTGCTATGTCCTCGATTCTGTCGAGTTTTTCTCTTTCCTTGATTTCAAGAAGTTTACTTTTGAGCATCTTCATAGCAGTTTCTTTATTCTGAAGCTGACTTCGTTCTGTCTGACATCCTACAACTATACCCGTTGGAATATGTGTTATTCTTACGGCGGAGTCAGTTTTATTGATATGCTGACCTCCTGCACCGCTTGAACGATGGGTATCAATTTTAAGGTCTGCTTCATCGATGACTATTTCCATATCATCATTAAATTCGGGCATAACCTCAACCGAAGCAAAGGAAGTATGTCTTCTTCCCGATGAATCAAAAGGCGAAACACGGACAAGTCTATGAACACCATGCTCACTTTTAAGGTAACCATAAGCATTTTCTCCTTCAATAAGCATGGAAACACTCTTGATACCTGCTTCATCGCCGTCAAGATAATCAAGCACTTTAAGTTTAAACTTTCTACGCTCAGCAAAACGGCAATACATACGATAAAGCATCTGCGCCCAATCCTGTGCTTCCGTTCCGCCTGCACCAGGGTGAATTGACAAAATAGCATTATTTCCGTCAAATTCTCCCGAAAGCAAAACTTCAATTTTCTGTCTTTCGTATTCAGCCTTCAAGACCGAAAATTCAGAAACTATTTCATCCCCTAAGGATTCATCATCCTCGGAAATTGCCAAATCTATCAAATCAAACAAATCGTCGAAACCCTTTTTAAGTTTCATGAAACTATCATAGGTGTTCTTTTTAGAAGTCAATTCCTTTAAAACGGGTCTTGCACCGGCAGGATCATCCCAGAATCCAAGAGAATTTACTTTATCGTTCAATTCATCCACACGCGCCTTCAAAACTTCAAGGTTCAAAGATACACCCAAATCATCAATATTTACTTTAAGTTCTTTGATTTCAGGCATCGCCTGATCAAGTTTTATAATCAATTCTAAACCCTCTTATGTTTTTTTTAATTGTAACATATTATAAAAGATATGTCAAGCATTTTTTGTTCTGATTTTCCCAAATATTGAACAAATAGAAAACATAATAATATTTACAACTGCAACAGTCGAACCAACAGGGCTTTCAATATACATAGAAAGTATTATACCCAAAGCGGCACTTATAACGGAAATAATAGCAGAAGTAATCACGGTTGAGAAATAGCTTTTGCAAACCCTCATAGCGGATATAGGAGGAAATACTATCAAAGCAGAAATAAGCAGAGCACCAACAAGGTTCATAGCAAGTACAATAACAATAGCCGTAATAACAGCCATAAACAAATTTACACGTTCAGCGCTTACACCGCAAGATTGAAAAAAATCCTCGTCGAAGGTTACAGCAAAAATTTTATTGTAATTGATAATAAAAAGCAATATTACAGCGATAGAAAAAACAGAACACAGCACAACGTCAGAATTTTTCAGGTTTAAAAACGCTGTTGAGCCAAATAAACTACTGCAAACGTCACCGCTGATATTCGTTGAAACGGGAAAAACGTTCATCAGCAAATATCCGACGGCAAGAGATCCCACGGATAACATAGCAATTGATGCGTCGCCTTTGATTTTTGATTTCTTACCCGTTCTCAATATAATTACTGCCGCAATAACAGTAACGGGCATTACTATAATCATATCGTTTCCCGCAAAGTCAAGAATAGCAGACACAGCCATCGCTCCGAATGCTATATGGGAAAGACCATCACCTATCATTGAATGGCGTTTCAATACCAACGAAGCACCAAAAAGTGATGATGAAAACGCAATTAAAATTCCCACAATAAAAGAATATACCACGAAAGGATATGAAAAATATTCCAAAATCGTATTAAAAAAAACACTCATTACATTTATTCCGTTTCTTTACGTTATAACTTCACTCAGAATCAGCTAACGCCTTTTTAACTGTTTCAATATTGTTTTTCATAGCAGAATAATAAGTTATTCCGCTTTCAATTTCTTCACGACTGACAGACTGCAAAGAATTCAAAGTAAGTATTTCAAGTTTTCTCGACGATGAAGATACAACCGCGGAAGATATACTTGAGTTTGATTTCTCAAGTACCAAAATATAATCCAATGCATTATCATCGACGGCTTTACAAAGTTTAACAACGTTTTCGTAGGTAGCTTCTGTCTCAGACGTGCATCCCGAAAAGGCGGCTGCACAGTCAATATTATAATCCTTGAAAAAATAAACAAAAGGGTATCTGTCAGCAATAACTACGAAAGGATTTTCAAATTGTGAAAACGAATTCAACGCTTCATCATGAAGTTTTTTTAACTTATTACAATATTCCTTCGTGTTATCTTCATAATAAGATTTATTAGTTTCATCAAGATAAACAATAGCATCTTTTATTTCTTTACATATAGATATGGCATTCTCAATGGAAAGCCAAATATGTTCATCACGTTTAGCCTTGTGAGTATCACCTTCGTGAGAATGTTCATGTTCTTCTTCGTGTTCTGATATAACAAAACGTTCTTCATCGATAAGAGACATCAATGAAATAGCTTTACATTCCTTGTTCATGGATTTGTCTTCCAAAATATCTTTTGCCCATGAATCAGATCCACCGCCGTTATATATAAACAAATCAGAGTTCAGAATCTGTATTTTAACATTAAATCCAACGTCAGTTTCAAAACTATGAACGTCTGCACCGTTTTCGAACAAATATATAATTTCAA
>JAZOCZ010000202.1:0-29474 GCA_045596755.1 Eubacteriales bacterium
CTGGTTTTTTTAGTGACAGAAGGCATCGGTGGTGCATACAGAATCAAAAAAAGAACGTACATAACGCCAAGAATGAAAAATGATATAAATAATGAAAAATAAATTCTATCTGAAAGCAAGTTTCTTCTTTCCACAGTCAAAAGAACCGTATCCTCGCCTTTTATTATTCCAAGGTCTCCATAATAATCAGTTGAGGTTTCGCCTTCAAAATGGTCAACAGAATAAAGGACTTTGGATATATCCTTACATAAATCTTCGCAAACTTTTATTTCTGCGCCTTTGGGCGATGAAGCAAGTCCACTTATAGAAATAACACCTGAAGAATTTTCAATCTTTTCAACAGTATCAGCAGAAAATTTAGCGACAAAATATTTACCGTCAAAAGGAAAAATGTAATACTGATAAATAATTTCGCGGTTTGTAATAACATTATCTATCCATTGGTCATCATCCCATATACCGCTCGTTTCATTCTGTTCATTTTTGTCACTTGCTATTTTTTCTATTCTGTATTTTGTTTCAAAAAATGAATCGGCATCAATATTAACCACAACATTTTTATAATTTCCGTCGTATTTCAAAAGTTCTTTTGCGGAAGTAATTTCGTTTTCTCGTGAAAAAACAGCAGACAATCCTTTGGATTTGTCAAGTCTCAACATAATTGCTACAGTTGACCCCGCCGTCAAAATCAAAGCAAGTATAACGGGAATAATTCTGATTCTTTTTTTTGATAACAGAGTTTTAACTATATCAAGAAGAAAAAACACCGCACCAACTAACAAAGAGATAGAAAGAGCCAAAACAAACGCTGACAATGAAAAACACAAAATAAGTATCAAAAGTGAAAATATAACGGAAAAAATCACGCTTGCAAATACAAATTTCTTTAAATTATCAGGTAGTTTGTTCAACATTTTTTTCAACATTAGATCCTCCGTTTAATTTAACAAATTGCTTAATAATCCACTGTATTTTAATAAGACCTTATCCATGGCAAAATCAAAAAGAACAATAAAAAAGTCTCCAACAATATACGAAACAACTATCTGCCATGCAGAAACGTTTCCGTCAGCGCCCACGGTAAACAAAAAAGTTTTCCCAAAAATAATCAACAAGGTAAAACCAATATTGAAAATCAAAAGTTTTATTATCCATTTCAAAATCCTTGATTTGACTTTGAAATAAAATAAATTTTTAATTATGGGATAATATCCCAAAACAAGAAAAACCAACGGGGCGAGTTTCCCGGTAAAAAGTATCATACTCAAAACGGAAATAACTGCGTAAAGCATAACTCCTGCACCATATCCGTATGCACTTGATACAATAAACACAAATAGGGACGCAATAGCCACAGAAGTAAGGTCAAGAACTTCTACAACCGTTCCAAAAAACATTACAGTTATGGCAGCAGCAGCAAATATTCCGCAAACAGCTGTTTTTTTAGACTTTCCCCTCACGTTCATGGAAAAATCACCTGCAAAAACCGCATAAACAATCAACGCACATCATAGCCATGCACATATCGCAAAGCGAACAATCATTGCTTGATGTCGTTCTTGAATTTCCCGATACATTCCTGAGCAAAATCATATATTCCTGATTATTAGGATCCATGCGAACTGCTATTTCAGCATATTTTCTTGCTTCAAGAAGCCATCCCCTTCTCACAGAAACGCACCCCATAAGGAAATTCCATTCAGCTCCACGCTCTTGGGCAGGAACGCGGTTCAACAAAACCTCGGCTTCAGAAATTCTCCCTTCATTGATAAGGTTTCTGACCTTTATTTCCGTTTCAGAGTGGGTTTTGCCGGAATAACTCTGATCAGAATAATTCTGACCTCGATTTCCGCCCCCCGCTCTCATCTTCGTAATATCATCGTATGCCTTGTTAATCTCCTTCATTTTCTCTGAGGCAAGGTCAGCGAGAGGATTATTCACATAATTATCGGGATGATACTTTTTTGCGAGTTCTCTATATGCTTTTTTAATTTCTGCATCTGAGGCGTCATGTGAAACGCCCAGAATCTTATAAGGATTTTCCATTAAATATAACCGCTTTCTTATGTTTTGATAATAAGTTTTAAAGCAACTTTTATCCGTAAAAATTAAATTTGAAGACCTTTCAAAGTCTTTTCTATAACGCTTTGTGATCCATAGGTCATTATATTTTCAGTTATGCCGCGAAGTTCTCTCGATGCGTTTGTATCTATAAGTTCAAAGGCATATCTTGCTTTTTCCATACTTGCTTTCAACGTATCCGTTATATAATGTAAATTCTCTTTCAAAGTATCAATGTCAGAATACATTAAAACAAGAGGATTATAATTTTTTTCTCTCAAATCTTTTTTGAAATCATCAAGGGCATCAATTATATAAATATATCTTCCTATGTGATATCCTATCTCATAACCTATTCTTGCATACGTTCCTTCAAGTCCGAAGGATACAACTTTTCCGAGAAGAATTGCGAAATTATCGGCAACAAAATCAAGAGTTTCACAATTTTCCTTTTCCATTTTCGCAAGGTCAAAAAGGGATTTTTTTATATATTCCCCAAGTCCTTCGTTCCTTTTTTGTGCTTCATTTGCTTTATTTTTAAGCAACAAAGGAGGAAAGGTAGAGAATATTTTCTTTATTCCTTTTGTATCTGTTTTATCATCGATCAACTTATAATAAGCAAGAATTACAAATGAATCCGCTGTGAAATCCATGGAACCGTTTTTTGAAATCATATTTTTCCGTTTGGGAAAATACGGACAAAATCGTTTTTCCACGTTTAAAGTGTCATTCGTAAGTGCCATACGAACGGTTGCAAGAGCAACGAAATCATAGCTCAAAAAAAATCTTGTGAGCCGAGTTGTTCTCTTCCCGCCATGACGGCAAAGTCCACAATATATGCTTTTATAAAGTTCATTTTCCCATACTTTAAGTTGTGGAGAATGCACTCTGACGTACCCAAACACGTTGTCGTCTCCTTTAAAAATTATCTTGCTTAGTATTCAGTATACCATAGTTTTTTTAAAATGTAAATAGCATGAAAGCATTTTTTTCTTCATTTTCAGTTCAAACCAGCATTTCAATTAGCAATTCTTTATTTTTTCGCATATGATAGAATTAAAAACTTAAAAAAGGAGATATATTTTGAAAATATTCATTGACCAGGGACACAATCCCGTAAATCCCAACGCAGGAGCGGAAGGTTTCGGACTAAGAGAACAGGACATCAACTACAAAGTTGGAATACTTCTTGCAGAATTACTCGAAGCCAATCCCGATTATCAGGTTAAATTATCTCGTCCCACGCCAGATACACAACTCGGAACAAGCAATTCCACGAGTCTTGCAGCAAGAGTCAATTCTGCTAACGAATGGGGTGCTGATTATTTCATAAGCCTTCATTGTAATGCGAGTTATGACCCTAACGTAAGTGGAACAGAATGTTACGTTTACAGAGAAAATTCCTATGCATATTGGATGGCGGAAAGAATTTTAATTGGCCTTAATGAGACAACTGGACTAAGAAACAGAGGCATATTCATAAATAAGAACCTGTACGTATTGAGAAGAACAACCATGCCTGCCGTTTTGGTTGAAATGGGGTACATTTCAAATGAATATGATGCCAACCTTATGAATTCACGCCCAGACTTATTTGCAGAGGGAATCTACAACGGTATTTTGGCTTATTTCAAATAAAAATAATTTATTTTAAATTTAAAAGGCTTTGTCTGATTAACGTTCAAATACGCGACAAAGCCTTTTATTTTCTTTTACATTTAATTATCTTTATTTTTCTCAATTTTTTATTTGAAACCATTCTTCGTCTCAAAGTAAATCTTTTCTTATATTTGTCAATTTTTATGTTTTCGTATTTCTTTTTTATTCTGTCATATATAAGTATACCAATAAGACTTATCAAAGCCGTAACAGCAAAAACTATTATTGCGTTTACGTATTCACCTTCACCTACAAATCTTCCGCCAATTACAGAAGAAATAACAGAAGGAAATCTTGCAATCATGGTAATAATTGCAAAATCGCTAAATTTGAATGGAGTTAATGCAAAAAAATAAGTTAATAGATCTTTCGGTGTCCCTGGAATCAAAAAAAGTAAAAAAGCTGATTTTTTTAATTTTTCTTTACTGTTTATGAAGCGTAGAGAACGAAGTTTTTCTTCTGAAACAAATATTCTTGAAAACTTGCTACCCATTTTGCGCATAAGAAAGAATATAAGAGAAGTTGCCAAGAAAACTCCTAAATATACAACAATGCATGCAAAGAAAGGCGGCAAGAGCAACCCTGCGGTAATTTCAATAACCTCTCCCGGAATAATAGCAACGAAAACCTGTAATATCTGAAATGAAAGCAACACAAAGCTTGAGAAAATCCCAAAGGATCTGAGATATTCAAGCCACGCTTCCATATCAGTACCAAATTTTCCGAATATGCGTATTCCTCCGATTACAACAAACGCGAGCAGAAGAATAAAAAATACATATAAAATTATTTTCAGTATTTTTACGCTTTTCAAAACAACTCCTTATTTTCTTATGAAATAGATTTGTTTTTTTTCCCCATATAATTATAAAAAATAACCGATGAACCTACAATAATTAAAGTTAATACAAAAAGAATAACAAAGCGAAGATTCTCCTTCACCATCGCTGAAGGATGAGTGAATCCACCCATAAGTCTATCTGCGGAGCTCCTGTAAGTCTCTCTGAAAAGAGCGTCGTATTCCCCAACGACGTTAAAATTATAAAGCAGATATTGCTCCACGATATTCTCGCATTTTTTCCCATAGTTATTTCTTACTTCATCAGTCGCATACGTGCAGGAGATATATCCTTCAGGCGTACTTAAAAAAAGAACAACCATATCTATACCTTCAGGACTCAATTCATTGCATACCTTCTCGCAAGTTTTCTGCATTTCTTTATTCGTTGGATAAATATGCCCACCATTCCCATCCTCTGCAAGACCTATGGAATATAGGTATATTTTAACTCCTGTTTTTTCGTAGAAATATTTTGCGGAATCATTTACAACATCATGATTTACATCATCATGAAAAAGTCCCGCCTCATCAGAGAAATAGTTTTCAAGTTTTTTGTCCGACTCATCGGTCTTTTCCAAAGGTTCATAATTTTTCAAAACAGGAGAAATATAGAAACATTTCCAATCCTCTGTTACGGAAAATATAAAGGCGTACAAAAAAATAAGTATAATCAAAGGAACTACGAAAAAGCCAAATCCCAGAGAATTTGATTTCTTTTTTGTAGTTTTTTTATAGTTTATCTCTTTTTTTTTCTTTTTTTTGCTCATTTTTCCCCTCAATCACAAATAAACATAATAAAATCGACTTTGCAAACGTTACCTTATTTTTTTTACAAATTAAAAACCCGATACAAACGGTCATAAGCCGTTGCATCGGGTTCACTTGGTGGACGATAAGGAACTCGAATCCCTGACCACTCGCACGTCAAGCGAGTGCTCTACCAGCTGAGCTAATCGTCCACGAACCAACAGCACTTTTCCGCTGTTACCTTTGGAATTATACCATACTTTTTTTTATATTGCAATACCTTTTTTCAAAAATATATTTACATTTTCAAAAAATATATCTACACAAAAAATAATTATAGCAAGGAGAACACAGAAAAAAGAAAGTTATATAACTAAAATTTCCTAATAATAATGAAACTGAAAACGAGAGAGTAAAGATATAACCTTCACTCTCTCGGAAATTAAATTTTAAATAAAACTATTTACTTGTTTTTTCTTTATTATTTCCTATATTAGTGAAGGTTGTTGCAACTTTTCTATCGCTATGTCCACCATATGAATAGGAATATTTGTACGTGTACTTATAACCATTCTTGTAGCTATATGCCTTATCAGTAATAACCACATCATTGATTACAGATCCAAGAACAGTGCCGTTAACGGAAGAAACACTATCAATAGCTTTCTGCATTTCGTTATAAGGCGTTGTTCCATAGCGGGATACAACAACGATACCTGCTATCTTATTAAGAAGTAACAAGGAGTCTGTAACAATATTGATAGGAGCAGTATCTATGATAACGTAATCGTATTTATCCTTAACGTAAGACAAAAGCTGTTCAATTGCCTCACCCGAAAGAAGCTCTGAAGGGTTGGGAGGAATAGGACCTGATGTAAGAATATCGAGGTTAGGAACAACGTTCTTGTTAACTGCTTCTTCAAATGAACATTGACGGCTGAGTATCTTGGAAAGACCTGTTTTGTTTTCAAGGCAGAAATACTTTGCAATTGTAGGTTTTCTCATATCTGCGTCAATAACGAGAACTTTAACGTTAGCCTCAGCCATAGAAGCGGAAAGATTGAACGTTATTGTGGACTTTCCTTCTCTTTCTCCAGGGCTGGAGATAGCAAACACATTGTTTTTCATCGTAGGAAGAACATAGAACAAAGCAGTTCTTATAGATTTAAAAGTTTCAACGAATCTGAAAGAAGCAGCTCCGCTTCCGCTATAAGAAGTTGAAGGTTTCTTTACATTCCCTTTTGCACCATTAGTAATTCTTGGAATTTCTCCAAGGAAAGGTATATCAAACGCATTTTTAAGAGATTCTTCGTCTTTGATGGTGTTATCAAGAATATACATAATAGCAAATACAGCATATGTAATCAGTGCACCCAAAACAAAAGCAATAGCTGTATTTCTGAAAACAGCAGGACCTGTAACGACACCTGTTTTAGCTGATGTAACAGGTTTTACCTCTGTACCAACAATTGTATCTTTAAGATATTGACAAATCGATTCGCGGAGAGAGTTGCCAATAGCCTTGGTCATTTCTTTATCAGCACCGTTTATGGAAATACTGATAACGCCTGTATCATTCACAACGCTGAATTCAAGCATGGATTTGATTTTTTCTTTTCCATAGCCCTTTGAAGCATAATCTGAAAATTCAGTTCTCATGCCCTCGCCATTTTTAGCGGAAAGATAGTTATCTGAAATATAATCGTCAGACATAGTAAGAAGAACAACGGCAGAGCCTGCAACTTCCTGAGACATAAGAGCGTTACTATGAGTTATCTCGCCTGTACTGCATATATAAACAGCAATCGTTGAAGTATATGTTTTGTCAACTGTAAAAGAGAAAAAACCGAAGGTCGCAGATCCCAATACAAGAGCAACTACAAGAATCAGCACCCAATGCCTTTTTAAAATTGATACGATTTCGGAAATGCCAAACGTTTTACCCATAACTTTGACAATCCTCCTTACTTTTATTTCATTCACGGAAGTAACCGTCTTTGACATTATACATCATAAAATCTTTTTTGTCAACAGGTAAAAGCATATTTGCTATATTTTTTATTTCTAAAATGTGAATGAAAAAATCTTAAAAAATTATATATTTTTATCAAAAGGGGTAGACATTTGTCTCTTTTTGTGGTATGATATATGTGTTTAAATATATCATATAAGGGAGGAATACTTATATGCTCGATTTGCAAAAAGCGAGTATGTTGAAACGTATTTCTGCATATATTTTGGACTTTATCCTTCTGATTATATGCATAACCGGTTTTGCTTTGCTGTTTTCCGCTTTATTCGGATACGATGGATACAACAAAACTATAGATGACAGAAAAGAGTTTTTTGAAACTGAATACAACGTTTCTTTTGACATATCCAAAGAAGAATACGATGCCCTTTCCGAAGAAAAAAAAGCAAATTTTGACAATGCTGCAAAAGCCTTTGAGGAAGACAAAGAGGCAAACGATGCTTGGAATATGCTCATAAGTTTAACTTTTCTTATAATCTCATTCAGTATACTGTTTTCATATATAGTGACGGATTTTACAGTTCCTATGTTTTTCGGAAACGGACAGACTGTCGGGAAAAAAATATTCGCTCTTGGTGTTATGAGATCACATCACGTGAAAATTTCCACGTCGCAACTTTTTGTCAGAGCCATTCTCGGAAAATGTACTATGGAAACAATGGTACCTGTTTTAATTGTTATAATGATTTTTTCAGGCATTCTCGGAATTGTTGGCACAGGCGTTCTTTTACTGTTTATTCTTTTACAGATATGTGTTCTTATTTTCACCAAAAACAATTGCGTCATTCACGATATACTTTCAGATACGGTAGTCGTTGATATGTCAAGTCAGATGATTTTCGAAACCGACGAAGCCTTACTTGAATATCAGAAAAAAGTTCATATGGAAGAAGCACAAAAATCTCTGTATTAAGATAAAACTTACATATTAAATAAATAATAAAAATAAATAAAAACAAAAAAGGCAGGGAACAATCTTATGAAAGTTGTTTTACAAAATCTCACAAAAGCCTTTCCTAACAGGAACAAGAAAATCAAAGAAGATTTCATTGCGGTAAATGATTTTACATTCACCGTTCCTGATGGAAAGCTCATCGGCTTGCTCGGGCCTTCTGGATGTGGCAAAAGTACGACGCTCTACATGATAAGCGGTCTTCAGAAACCCACAGCGGGAAGAATCTTTTTCGGTGACGATGACGTTACTGAACTTTCCACCGAGGACAGAGGAATTGGGCTCGTTTTCCAGAACTACGCGCTCTATCCTCACATGACAGTAAAGCAAAACATCCTCTTCCCTCTCCAGAACCTCAAAGGAGCGGACAAACTTTCCAAACAGGAAATGCTTGAAAGAGCTACTACCGTAGCGAAACTCGTTCAGATTGAAGAGCTTATGGACAGAAAACCCAGCGAAATGTCAGGCGGTCAGCAACAGCGCGTTGCCATAGCAAGAGCTCTTGTTAAAATGCCACGTGTTCTTCTTCTCGACGAACCTCTTTCAAACCTTGACGCAAGACTTCGTCTCCAGACAAGAGAAGAAATCAGAAGAATTCAGAGAGAAACGGGTATTACCACCATTTTCGTAACTCATGACCAGGAAGAAGCGATGAGCATTTCCGACATGATTGTAGTTATGAAGCAAGGTATTATTCAACAGACAGGTAAACCTCAGGAAGTTTACGACGATCCTATAAACCTTTTCGTTGCAAAATTCCTTGGCACTCCTCCTATCAACGTTTTCGAAGGAAAAGTATCAGGCGGCAAACTTTATCTTGGTAGTGACTGCGTTCTTGACGTTGGCGGCGTTGAAGACAGAGACGTTTGGGTAGGTATCCGTCCTGAAGGCTTTATCGTTTCCAAAGACGGTGCTCTTAAATGTGATTTGAGCAGCGTTGAAGTTATGGGCAGAGACTCAAGTATTGTTTCAAAACATTCTTCTTCTGCAAATCCCGTAATCCGTTCCATCGTTGATTCTGACCTTGCAATATCTCCCGATGAGAAAATCGTAAGATACTCCCTTAAAGCACATAAAGTATTCATTTTTGATAAAGTCACGGAAGAAAGAATTTATTTCACTAATCCTGCACTTTCCAACAACACAAAAACAGGAGAATAATATATGGTAGCAAGTAAACATCAATGGAAAGCCTGGCTGTACCTTTCCCCTGCAATAGTGTTGCTTCTCATATTTACGGTATGGCCCATAATCAACACCATAAGAATGGCTTTTTTGGAAAATTACAGCGGACTTATGGCGGTAGGCGGAACAAAATTCGAGTTTGGTCTCGGTAACTTCGCAACGGTAATTGAATATAAGCGTTTTCTTGAATGTCTTAAAAATACAATTCTCCTTTGCGTGCTTACCGTTCCTCTTTCGACGATAATCGCTCTCCTTATCGCTGTTTGTCTTAATTCAATCAAACCATTCCAGAGAATTTTGCAAACAATTTATTTTCTTCCCTACGTTACGAACTCAATTGCTATAGGAATGGTTTTCGCAACAATGTTTAACATAATCGGAAGCTATGACAATCCCGCTTCATTGGGTATTGTAAATAACGTTATCGAGTTTTTCGGTGGAGAACCTATAAACTGGATAAACGCAGGTTCATCATACTGGGCAAATATGACCGTTATGGTTATATATATTGTATGGAATGCTTTGCCCTTCAAGATTCTCATTCTTTTGGGCGGTCTTCAAAGCATCAACAAGCAGTATTACGAAGCTGCAAGAGTTGACAGCGCACCAAGAAGAAGAGTTTTCTGGAGAATCACCGTTCCCCTTCTCTCCCCAATGCTTGCATACGTTATAATCACAGGTTTTATTGGCGGATTCAAAGAATATACAAGTATCGTTGGTATATTCGGAGAAGATATGGGACCTGCTGATGCCCCCCGCAGACTCAACACAATGGTTGGATTTATTTACGACGCTCTCGAAAGCAACAAGCAAGGCAGAGCAAGTGCGGCAGCCATAATTCTTTTCGGTATTATTCTTGTAGTTACCTTGATTAACCTTCAGGTAAGCAAGAAAAAAGTTCATTACTAATAAGGGAGGGTATGTTAAATGAATAATGCAACAAATAACTCATCTCTTAAAACAATGACCGCAAAAGATATCAAAAAGGAAACCGGAAAAAGCAAAGTTGTAAAAATCATCGTTCAGATTATTACTTATACTTTTCTTTTCGCTATTGCTTTGATAGTTCTGTTTCCTTTCTATTGGATGATTATTTCATCTTTGAAATCATTGCCCGAGTATAGACTTAACATTCCTACTCTCTGGCCGAAAGAAATACTGTGGAGCAACTATAAAGAAGCGTTTACAACAGCAAACCTTGATACATTGTTTTACAACACTCTTTACGTTGGTCTCGTATCCACAGTTCTTTCTCTTATAATTACAGTTCTTTCCGCGTTTGCGTTTGCGCGATTGGAATTCAAAGGTAAAAACGCATTGTTTGCCGCGCTTCTCGCAACAATGATGATTCCCGGTGAACTTTTTACAATTACGAATTACAGTACCGTAAGTAAGTTGAATTGGCTTAACACTTATACGGTTCTTATAGTTCCATTCCTTGTAAGTGTTTTCTATATCTACCTTCTCAAACAAAACTTTATGCAGATTCCCAACGAACTTTACCTTGCGGCAAAAGTTGACGGAACGTCTGATATAAAGTATCTTTGGAAGGTTATGATTCCTTTGGCACTTCCTACTCTCATTTCAATTACCATCCTGAAAATGATGGGCGCTTGGAACTCTTACATCTGGCCTCGTCTCGTTGCGAACGATGAAGCACACAGAATGATTACCAACGGACTCAGAAACGCATTTACCGCTTCAACAGGTGACGTTAACTACCCCGTCCAAATGGCGGCTGTTGCCATAGTCTCCGCTCCTCTTTTCCTTGTATTCATCTTCCTCAGAAAATACATTATGAAGGGTGTAAGCAGAAGCGGTATCAAAGGATAATACGGATATATTTAAAATAATATATTTTAATTTCTCAATACTTTATATCAGAGAGGACTAAATCATGAAAAAATTCTTATCATTACTTTTAGCAACACTCATGCTATTTTCCCTTTTAGCACTTACGTCCTGCGACGGCAATGATTCTTCAAGCGATAACGCAGGCGATGCAAAAGGCAACTTCACAGTTCCCGAAGGTGGATACGACGGTTCTGAAGTAACTATCAAATTCTACCACACAATGGGTCAGAATCTTCGTGAAGTTCTCGAGATCTATATCGCAGAATTCAACAAGCTTTATCCCAACATCAAAATCGACCATGAACAAGTTGGCGGATATGACGATGTTAAAAGCCAGATAAACACACAGATCAACGTTGGCAACCAGCCCAACATCGCATACTGCTATCCCGATCACGTTGCCGGTTACAATCTTGCAAAAGCAGTTGCAACTCTTGACGACCTTATCGCAAGTGAAATAACTGTAACAAGAGCTGACGGAACAACGGAAATTCTTGGTCTTACCGCTGAACAAAAAGCTGACTTCATTCAAGGATACTACAATGAAGGTGCTGCTTTTGGTGATGGCTTGATGTATAGCATGCCTTTATCAAAATCCACAGAAGTTCTTTACTACAATAAAACCTTCTTTGACAAACACGATCTTACTGTTCCTAAAACATGGGAAGAAATGGAAGAAGTTTGCAAGAAAATAAAAGAAATTGACCCTGAAAGTATTCCTCTCGGATATGACAGCGAAGCTAACTGGTTCATTACAATGTGCGAACAGTACGGCTCACCCTATACAAGCGCAACAGGCGACAAATTCCTTTTCAATAACGATAAAAACATTGAATTTGTTACAAAATTCAGAGAATGGTATCAAAAAGGCTACGTTACAACACAAAATCTTTACCAGGCATATACTTCCGGTTTGTTCACTGCAACATCAGGTCAGAGATGCTATATGTGTATCGGTTCTTCCGCAGGTGCTTCACACCAGATTCCCACAAAGGGAGATGACGGAAGTTACCCATTTGAAGTTGACATCACAACAATTCCTCAGGTAAATGCCTCTAATCCCAAAGTTATTTCTCAAGGTCCTTCCCTTTGTATTTTCAACAAAACCAATGCTCAGGAAGTTGTTGCATCATGGCTTTTCGTCAAATATCTTACAACAAAGGTTGAATTCCAAGCTGAATTCTCTATGGCATCAGGTTACGTTCCCGTAATCAAATCCGTTTCAAATAATGAAATCTACAAACAGTTCATTGATTCAGCAAACGGCTACGGCAACCTTCCCGCACTTTCCGCAAAAATCTGTCTTGAACAGGAAAATGCTTATTACACCTCCCCTGCATTCAACGGTTCATCCGTTGCTCGTGACCAGGTTGGCGCACTTATGACCACCGCTCTCGCAGGAAACGATAACGGAAACACAGAAGCATTCATCAAAAAAACATTCCAGGATGCTGTAGACGAATGCGAATATCAGGTTAACTAACTTTTTTTGCAAAATAATATATAACGGATAGTGTTTATTATGATGAAAAAAAATTTACTGATATCCTTGCTTTTGGTGTTATGTATTGTTTGCTCCTTCCTTGCCTCTTGCGGCGAGGAAGGCAGCAGCGATGTAGGTTCTTCAGACGTATCTGCTGAAATAACAAACATAGATTACGCTCAATCAGTCAAACTTGATATCAATTCCAAGGAAACCTTGAAATTTGAAGCAAGAGTTAAACTTTTTGTTGATGGAGATACAACTCACTTTTACGTTGACAAAAGTATAATTGACACAGGCGTTTTAAAAGCAAGATATATTTCAATCAATACCCCCGAATCTACGGGTAAAATTGAAGAATACGGCAAAGCCGCTTCAAATTACACTAAAGAAACTCTTTCAAAGGCAACTTCAATATACCTTGAGTCTGACACAGATAAGCTTGATGCAGACTCAACAGGTGACAGATATCTTGTATGGGTATGGTACAAAACCGCTGAAAGTTCTGAATATAGAAACCTTAACATTGAAATTCTTCAAAAGGGTTTAGCGATTGCATCATCCTCTGCAAACAACAGATACGGAACAACCTGCATGGCAGCAATAAATCAGGCTAAAGCACAAAAACTTGCGGTTTATTCAGGAGTTAAAGATCCCGATTTCTATTATGGCGAAGCTATTGAACTTACACTCAAGGAATTGAGATGCAACATTGAAAATTACAACGGTATGAAGGTTGCATTTACAGGCGTTATCACAAAGAACGATAATAGCTCCGTTTATATGGAAGCATACGATGCCGAAACAGATATGTATTACGGAATTTCCGTATATTACGGTTACAATCTTTCAGGCGACGGACTTGATATCATGTCAGTTGGCAACGAATCGAGAATTGTTGGCACTGTTACTTACTACGAAGCAGGCGGAACTTATCAGGTTTCTGGCATTTCATACAGAATGATGAATCCCAAAGATCCCAACAACATTCAGAAGATAAGCTCAGGTAACAAGCCCGCATACGTTCCCACTACAGCGGAAAAATTCACAAACGGCAAAGTTGAAATAGTCACAGAAGATGAGAAAAAAACCTTCGACTATGCGGCACTTGCTATCAATACTTCCATTTCTATGGAAAACCTTAAAGTAAAGAGCATATACACGACAACATCAGAGGAAAGTTCCTCAAAAGGTGCTATGACTCTTACATGCGAATGCGACGGAATCGAAGTTGACGTGAGAACGACGGTTCTTACGGACAATGAAGGAAAAATTATTACATCCGAAGCATACGAAGGTAAAACCATAAACGTTAAAGGAATCATTGATTGTTTCAGCGGTTCTTATCAGATTAAAGTTTTATCCGAAAAAGATATAACTATACTAAACTAATCAAAGGAGATTAACTTACAATGAAAAAAATACTTTCATTTGTTCTTATGCTTGTTATGCTTCTTACAATGGCAAGCTGTGGTGAAAACACTACCTCCTCCACCAACACAAGCAAGGACACAGCATCATCTGCTGATCTTGAAGGCGCAAAAGCATTTTTGAAAAACATGTATCTTGATGCGGCAACATCAACGGCAGGTGATTACACACGTACAAACGTAGTTATGGTTGCAGGCGTTTCTTACAAAATCGAATGGAGCGTTGAAGTTGCTGACGGTGCAGTTTCCATAGAAAAAGGTGAAACAGAAGATACTATCAAAATCAACGTTGCAAAGCCAACGGCAGACATCCCATACGTTCTCAAAGCTACAATTACTGCTCCCGACGGAAGCAAAACCGAACTTACTTACAACTACGTTGTTCCCGAATACAAAAGCATGTCTTTTGCTGACTACATGGCAGCAGAAAAAGGCGCACCCATTACAATTAAAGGCGTTGTTTCTGCAATAGTTGCAAAATCCAAGGGTAATTCCAATAACAGCATTTATGTTCAGGATACAGATGGCGGTTACTATATCTACGGTATGGAACTCGACCCTGTTACTGACCTTAAGCTTGAAATTGGTATGACTGTTGAAGCATCAGGCGAAAAAGATATTTACAACGGTACTCACGAAATTAAATCCGCAACTGTTGAAGTTGTTGATACAACCAAAACAGAAGTTAAAGCTATCGACCTTACTGAAGCATTCAAAGCTGCTAAAGACCTCAAAGATAACGCTCTTGTTGGAATTCAGGGCGCTCTTGTTACACTCAAAGGTGTAGAAATCACAGGAATCAGCACTTCCGATCCTTCATACTATATGTTCAAATTGGGCGAGCTTGAAACGTACGTAAGAATTTCTTCATCCTCCTGCCCTATTAACGCAGATGAACAGAAAACCTTTATCGACACTTACAAAGCAAACGTTGCAAAATCCGCAACTGTTACTGGTATTGTAAGCGTTTATAACGGCAACTTCTATCTTATTCCCGCAACTGTCGATGCTTATTCTGAATTTGCAGAAATCAGTCGTTCCGATGCAGATAAGGTTGCATCTGAAAAAGGAAATCTTTCTGTTCCCGAAAAATTTGCGGTTGACAAGGAAGTTGAACTTGCTCTCACGGGTAAAACATTTGCTGACGTTAAAATCGAATGGACATCCGATAACGCTGCTGCAACAATCAAAGACGGCAAACTTATAGTTAAACTTACGGACAAAGAACTTACAGTTAAAATCACAGCTACTCTCACTTGCGGAGAAGCAACAGATAAAGTTGAGTTCACAGTTGCTCTCGGTGCAAAAGGCAAAGAAGAAAAACCCGAAGGCACAGCTTATATGTTTGCTCTTGCACAGGCAAAAATCGGCAAAAACCTTTATTTCATCGGCGAAATGAAAGGAAACTTCCTCGCAACTTCTGAAAATTCAAAGGACGCTGTTAAAGTTTACATTGAAGACGTAACAGGCGGCGTAAGATTCTACTTCATGAAAGATGGAGAAAGAACATACATCGACGTTCATGAATACACAGCAGGCAAAGCAGGCGTTAGACTTACAACTGAACCCACTTGTGTATTCACAAAGAACAACGAAATCGGAACTTACATCACAAACGTTGCAAGTGCTGATTACTACCTTGGCACATACAGCACATTCAACACAATAAGCGCATCCAAAACCTCTTACATCACAGGTGAAAATGCATCCAAAATCGGTGTTGAACAGTTCATTGCAGGTCTCCATACATCAGAACTTCCCAAAATTGAAACAAAACCCGATGACAACACCTCCACAGATCCTGCACCTAAAGACGAACTTAACATTGTTTCCGCTCCCAAAGCAGATACTGCTTACAAATTCGTCCTTAATAAAATATCAGAAGGAACTGTTCTTTATTACACAGGTGAAATGAGCAGTTTCTACCTTGCAACTTCAACAGATAAAGCTGAAGCTGCTGACGTTTATCTCGAAGCAACAACCGGTGGATATTATCTTTATACCAAAAATGGTTCTGCTAAAAACTACATCAACATTGTAGAACGTGAAGATGCAGCTGGAAAAGTTACAATCAAAGTTAACGGAACTGCAACTACAGTTTACAGATTCGATTCTGAACTTAAAATTTTGATTACTACAATTACATTTGCTGATGCTTCCAACAACGATTTCTACCTTGGCACATACGACTCTTATAAAACAATGAGTCCTTCGAAGACTTCCTATATTTCTGGTGACAACGCTTCCAAAATTGGTGTTTCACAGTTCCCAGCTTATCTCGTTACTGTAGCATAATTATTTATTAGCTATCACCAACAATTTATAGGTGATCCTACTGTCAAAAAGAGCAGGATGTCACTTTTTCCTGCTCTTTTAACAGTCATTGTTTAAGGGAAATAAAAATTTTTAAAGTAATAACTTAATTTATAATGCCCCTTTTACCAACTTTTAAGGAGCAACATTATGAAAATTGTTTCCAAAAAAATTTATTCAATAGTTTTAGCCTTATGCTTTTTGTTTTCTGCATTATTTAATTCAGCTTTTGCATCAAGCACACTGACATTAAAAGAAAACAGCAATCTTTCTATTGTCGAATATGAAGGCATTAAGACTGTTTCAGGTGTTTCAGATAAAACGTCTGTAAACGTTCTTTTATCCCATTTTAATTCACAAGACGAAATTACTGTCAAGGCAGGTGGAAGTATTATTTCAGGCAGTGCAATCGTTGGCACTGGTACTTCCCTTTCGTTGAATTCTGATATTGCGTACGTAATTGTTCTTGGAGATACCACTGGTGACGGAAATATAACGTCCACGGACTATCTCCAGGTAAGAAGACATATTTTAGGAAACTTCACTCTTGAAGGCGTATATTTTGCTGCCGCTGATACAAACGGTAACGCAAGTATCGACTCAACAGATTATCTTCAGATAAGAAGACATTTGCTTGGAGAATATTCTCTTTATGCAGAAAAAACGGAAGAGCTTCCAGCCGATTCTTCAAAAGATCCGTCTGCAGATTCATCCGATGAATCTTCTGAAGGTTCTTCCCAAGTTACATACGTAATAAACAAAAATTCAAAGAAAATACATCTTTCTACTTGCAGCGGGGCTGCATCCATATCTGACGCAAATAAGCAGACGTACACAGGAGATATTTCTGATTTAACTGCACAAGGATATACAACCTGCGGTATATGTCTTGCCGCTGGAACACCTAACGGGTCTGAAAGCGCAAGTCCTTCGGTAAGTGAAATCCCACCATATTCTGGTAGTGCTTATTGTGTAATAAACGATAACGTTCCAACCTTCAGCGCATCCGAACTTACAACAAAGGGTTACGAAAAATACAGTGAACTTGACAGCCTTGGACGTTGTGGCGTTGCCATCGCATCATGTGGAACTGACACTATGCCCACAGGTGACAGAGGAAGCATAAGCTCAATTAAACCATCAGGCTGGGTTCAGGCAACATATGATTGTGTTTCTGGCGGTTCACTTTATAACAGAAGCCATTTAATTGCATGGTCTCTTTGCGGTGAGGATGCGAACGAAAAGAACCTTGTCACCGGAACAACCTATATGAACCAGGGAACTATGGATCAATTTGAATCAATGGTTCGTGACTACATCAACGAAACTGGAAATCATGTTGCTTACAGAGTAACTCCCATATTTGAAGGCAATAATCTTGTATGTAACGGAGTTCAAATGGAAGCATATTCCGTTGAGGATAACGGTGAAGGCATTTGCTTCAACGTTTTCTGTTACAACGTTCAGCCTGGAGTTGTTATTGATTATGCTACAGGAAATAGCCATCTTGAAAATTCCCAAGATTCCTCAAATGATTCAAATACAACAATAACATCGAAATACGTTATCAACAAAAGCTCTAAAAAGGTTCACCTTTCAACCTGCAGTTCTGTTTCTAAAATTGCTGTAGCTAACATCCAACAATACGACGGAAATCTTGATGAACTTCTGAGCCAAGGTTATACTGCTTGTACTACATGTATTGGAAAGGAATCATCTGATTCTACTGTTTCTTCCGAAGAACCCTCTTCCGAAGAATCTTCCACTGAAGTTACAGGTGCTACTTATATTATTAACAGCAAAACAAAAAAGGTTCATCTTTCAACTTGCAGCGGAGCTGCATCTATTTCCGCCGCTAACAAGGTTGAATACAATGGGTCTCTTGACGAGCTTCTGAACCAAGGTTACACTGCTTGTAAAACCTGTCTTGCTGATAGCTCACTCGACAATAGCTCCTCAGAAGAACCCTCTTCCGAAGAATCTTCCACTGAAGTTACAGGTGCTACTTATATTATTAACAGCAAAACAAAAAAGGTTCATCTTTCAACTTGTAGCGGTGCTGCATCTATTTCCGCCGCTAACAAGGTTGAATACAATGGCTCTCTTGACGAGCTTCTGAACCAAGGTTACACCGCTTGCAAAACCTGTCTTGCTGATAGCTCATCTAATGATAGCTCGTCAGACAATAGTTCTTCCGAAGAACCTTCCACAGAAGTTATTGGGACTACATATATTCTCAATACAAAAACTAAAAAAATTCACGCCAGTGACTGTGGTTCAGTCAAAACCATTTCCGAAGCAAACAAAGGTGAATATACAGGTTCTATAGATGATCTAATTGCCCAGGGATATACAGCTTGCGGAAGCTGTAAACCAAGTTAATAAAAAAATATCGGACAGATTTTAATATAGTCTGTCCGATTTTTTTGTATGCTTATAAGTTTTCGTTAATAACTTTTATGTTTACACGTTTTCGTTGAGAACTTTTAGATCTTCGTACAATTCGCTGTTCGTTCTTTCCAGCTTCATAGGGGTTACGGAAACAAATCCATGCATTACAGCATCCGTATCGAAGATATTTGTTCCGCTATCTTCATAGATACATCTTCCTGTAGGTAAAAACATATCGTTTCCTTGCTCGACATAAACGTCACAGAAATATCTTCCACCCTGACGGGTTATAAAGAATTTCTCTGCCCCACCCGGAACGTTAATATTATATATATTGTTTTTATCTAAAAGCTTGTTTTTCTCAACGTATTCCCAAATGGTATCAAGCATTGACAATGCGTAATCAATAGATTCGGGATCGGTTGAAAGTGCGATAGCCTTTGCGCCAAGATTTGCACCCTCAAACATTGCTCCTGCCGTACCAGAATAGTTTATATCCCTGCCTACGTTAAAGCCTTTGTTTATTCCAGAAATAACAAGGTCAAAATTCTTATTCATTCCGAGAAAAGCAAATCTGACACAATCCGCAGGAGTTGAATCAAGGCTATAACCTTCGAATCCTTCTTCTTCCCATAGTTTTTTGACTTCAAAAGGTTTAAAAATCTCTATGCTATGGCTTTTCCCGCTTTGCTCAAATTTAGGGGCAACAACCGTTACTTCACCCAATCGTCTTGCCCAATTTGCAAGGGATAAAATGGCTTTTGCATTTATGCTATCGTCATTTGTGATTAAAATTCTCATAGCCAGCCCTCGTTGGTTTCCTTATACTCTTTCAATTTAGCGTCAGCATCTGCAATAAGTGAATTAACTTCTTCCATATTATAAACAGTTGCTCCCGAAGCGCAGGCATGACCTCCGCCTCTGTATTTTTCGCCTATATCATTAACAGTTACAAACCGTGAACGCAAACGTACACGTATGGAATCGTCATTTTCAATAAAAGCCAACCATATAAGGCTTCCCTTTATAGATTCCATAAGAGAAACAACGCTTCCTGCTTTTTCATTGGTAATATTGAATTCTTCCTGCATCCCTTTATCCACAACAATATAAGCAACTCCATTTTCGGTAAGTTGCATCTTATTATAAACATGTGCGGAAAATTTCAGTTCAGAAAAATCTTTCAGATAAAGGTTGGAATACATTACATCAACGTTTATTCCAACATCCAGAAGCATACCTGCAAGTCTCATTGTATCGCCAGACACAGAGCTATAACGGAATCTTCCTGAATCCGTCACCATTCCCGTATAGATATACGTCGCGGCTTTGCTGTTTATTTTCAATTCATCCTTGAACTCATTATAAAAAGCGGCAACCATCTCCGCGGCAGATGAACGCTCCTCATCAACTAAATTTATGTCTCCAAAATTTTCGCGGGGAATATGATGGTCGAACTTTATAATTTCCTTACAAAGCTTGAATTTCTGATTGGAAACCCTATCCTCATTTGCAGTATCAACAACGATACCCAAGGCATCTTTATACAAAGAATCATCTATATCTTCATCTTCACCGCCCATAAAAGCGAGATAATCGGAATAGTCACAATTTATAAGATATATTTCCTTTTCAGGATAAGTGAGGGTCAATATTTCTTTTAATCCCTTTGTTGAACCTACTGCATCACCGTCAGGTCGAATATGTCTGAATATTATTATTCTGTTATACTCTTTTATTTTTTCAAAAACCTGATTCATTATTCCAACGTCCATTTTATTCCTCCGTAATTTTATTCAAATCCTCAAGCATCATCATAGCTTCCTCACGGTTTTTCAAGGTTGCACCGCTTGCTTTTGCATGACCGCCACCACCGTATTTAACAGCGACAGGGTTAATATTGTATTTGCTTGATCTTATTTCGCAAAGTACACTGTCTTCTGTTTCGGTAAAGTTTACCCAAATATCAACACCTTTAATATCGGACATTGTTGCAACCATACCTCTCGATATTGAAAAAATGTCAACTCCAAAGGATTTTGCCTCTTCTTTTTCTGTATATATGAAAGCTACGTTCTTTTCTGTGAATTGAATTTTCAGAACAAACTGCGCTCTCAATCTTATGAAAGCAAAATCGTCTGAATAAAGGTTCTTATAAATGTCGTTTGTAGAAAATTCCTGTTTTGTCAAAAAAGATGCAAGTGCGAATGTTCGCGAATTAGTCGAATCATAACGAAAACGCCCCGAATCCGTAACCATACCTGTATAAATCGCCTTTGCAGCTTTTGAATTAAGTTTCAATCCAGTTTCCCTTGCAAATTCTGCAATCATTCCACAACAACTTTCAAACGTTGTATCTGTTATTTCAATATCACAAATTTCCTCAACAAAAATATGATGATCGATACGAATGGTTCTTTCAGCAAGAGTATATCTGTTATCACTAATAAGAGATTTGGCGGAGGTATCAAGCACAAATGCCAAAGTGCCCTCGTATACGGTGTCTTCAAGAACATCCATGGGAGATTCTAACATAAAAGCATATCTCTCCGTCATATCGCCAACTACAAAAATTTCTTTTTCGGGAAAATTTTCTTCAAGGATATATTTAAGACCAAGTTGACTTCCCAAAGCATCACCGTCAGGCTTCGAATGGCGGTGGATTATTATTCTTTTATATTTTTTTATCTCTTCCAATACTTTTTCAAACATAAAAAATTCTCCTATAAAATATTTCATAGGAGATTATAACACAAATAATTTGTTTTGTCAATTTACAAATATTTGTATATCATCGCAACTTATTGCGTTATATCATCATTGTGAAAGCGAAATACTGCTTACGTCTGATTATATTCTTTCGTGATGATACCCAGTCCTTAAATAAAGATAATATAGCTTACGAAATGGATAAAAAAATCCAAGTCCGAAGACTTGGATTTTTGGCACGCCCAGAGGGATTCGAACCCCCGACCTACTGGTTCGTAGCCAGGCACTCTATCCAGCTGAGCTATGGGCGCACACGCTGTTTTATGACAGCTTCGCTATTTTACCACTTTTTATCTCTTTTGTCAACCCCTTTTTTAAACTATTTTTAATTTTTTTCTGACTGTTTTTTCGAAAAAGTTCTTGACAAAAATAAATAAATATGATATTATACGCTCGTAAAGGCTATGAAGGGGATAAAACAGTTGACCTAAAGCTTTTCAGAGAGTCGTCGGTGGTGCGAGACGGCAGGCTGTCATATGTTACTCACCCCGGAGCTGTCCGCTGAACAGAAACGTTTTTTCGAACCTAAAAGTTTTTTTGAATATTAAAGCTTGTGTTTTGAAAAATTCAAAAAAGTTTTAAACGGTTCTTAACTACTTTCCTATTAAGTGAGAACGGGAGCACCCGTTACAGTGCAGGGGCATTAGCGTGTCCCGTGAGTGAGCATTTTATGCTAATAAGAGTGGTACCGCGGAAGTTTGCTTTCGTCTCTTAGAACATTAGGAGATGGAAGTTTTTTTATTGCCATTTCTGAACCTCACAAAACAAAAAAAGAAACGGAGAAAAATCATGAAAATTTCATTTTCAACATTGGGCTGTCCTAATTTCAGTTGGACAGAAATTTATACCATGGCAAAAGACCTTGGTTTTGACGGAATAGAAATAAGGGGTCTTGGAAAAGACATTTTTGACCTTCACGCTCCCTTCGGAAGCAACAATTTGTCTTCTACCATGGAAACTTTGAAAAAGCTCAGATTGGAAATCAGCTGTTTTTCCTCAGACATTGTTGCTTGCAACAAAGAATTTGACAAAGAAGCAGTTATTGAATATATAAATCTCGCAAAAGCATCTGGAGTTAAATATATACGTATCCTTGGTGATAAGGCTGCAGGTCCTACAGATGAAATTGACGACAACGTAGTCATTGAAAACGTCAAATCTGTGGCTGAATACGCTGAAGAAGCAGACGTTATACTTCTCATTGAAACAAACGGTGTCTATTCTGATACCAAACGTCTTTGTGACGTTATAACCGCTATTGAAAGTGACAACGTTGCAGCCCTTTGGGATATTCATCATCCATACGTTTATAAGAACGAAGCTGCTGAAACAACGGTTCAAAATCTCGGTGCGTACATCAAACACGTTCACGTAAAAGACTCTGTTGTTAACGACGGTGTTGTTACCTACAAAATGATGGGTGAAGGAAGTCTTCCTATAAAGGATTTCATGAACGCTCTCCGTTCTGTTAACTATGAAGGATTTTTCTCTCTTGAATGGGTTAAAACCTATACTCCAAACCTTGAAAACGCGGCTGTTGTTTTCCCTAAATTCGTAAACTATATGAATGAAATTGCAGGAAAAGACTCTACGGGTCACAGACTTTATGACAACACACGTAAAACAGGAAAATACGTATGGCCTAAGGAAACTCTTATTGACTACACGTTCCCTCAGGTTCTTGATAAAATGGTTGAGGAATTCCCAGACCAATATGCGTTCAGATACACGACCCACGATTACACGAGAACTTATTCCGAATTCAGAGACGACGTTGATACCTTTGCAAGAGCACTCATTTCATTAGGTGTTAAAGCAGGTGACCACGTTGCGATTTGGGCAACAAACGTTCCTCAATGGTATCTTACTTTCTGGGCAACGACAAAAATCGGTGCAATTCTTGTAACGGTAAATACAGCATACAAGATTCACGAAGTTGAATACCTGCTCCGTCAATCCGATACACATACGTTGGTAATGACAGGGGGATACAAGGATTCCGACTACACTTCAATAATCAGCGAATTATGTCCCGAACTTTCAACTCACGAAAAGGGCAAGCCTATTCATACCAAACGCCTCCCCTTCCTTCGCAATATCATTACGGTTGAATCCGAGCTTAACGGATGTCTTACATGGGACGAAGCATTGACATACTCAGAAAGAACTCCTGTTGAAACGGTTTACAGACGCGCTTCAATGATAAGCAAACATGACGTTTGTAATATGCAATATACTTCAGGTACGACGGGATTTCCAAAAGGCGTTATGCTTACCCATTACAACGTTGTAAATAACGGTAAAGCCATAGGCGACTGCATGGATCTTTCCACAGCGGACAGAATGATGATTCAGGTTCCAATGTTCCATTGCTTCGGAATGGTTCTTGCTATGACAGCTTCTATGACTCACGGCGTTACAATGAGCCCAATTCCCGCATTCTCCCCCAGCAAAGGACTTGCTTGTATTACAAAGGAAAAAATAACTTGCTTCCACGGTGTTCCCACTATGTTTATAGCAATGCTCGGTCATCCCGACTTTGACAAAACAGATTTCTCAAATATGAGAACGGGTATTATGGCTGGAAGCCCCTGCCCTGTTAAAGTTATGGAAGAAGTTATTTCCAAAATGAACATGTCTGAAATCTGCATTACTTACGGTCAGACAGAGGCGTCCCCGGCTACTACGATGAGTAAAACAACGGATTCCATCGAAACGAGAGTAAATACTGTTGGTAGTGCGATTTTTGGCGTTGAATGTAAAATAGTTGACCCTGCAACAGGTGAAGACCTTCCCGACAACGTGGATGGTGAATTTGTTGCAAGAGGATATAACATAATGAAGGGTTATTATAAAATGCCTCAGGCAACTGCCGCCGCTATCGACAAAGACGGTTGGCTTCATACAGGTGATATCGCAAGAAGACTCCCCGACGGCAACTATAAAATCACGGGCAGAATCAAGGATATGATAATCCGTGGCGGTGAAAATCTTTATCCGAAAGAAATCGAAGATTTCATTTACACTCATCCAAAGGTTTCTGACGTTCAAGTTATCGGTGTTCCCGACAAACAGTACGGCGAAGAAATGATGGCTTGCGTTATTCTCAAACCTGACACCGAATGCACAGAAGAAGAAATCAAGGCATACGTTCGCGACCACATGGCAAAACACAAAACTCCCAGATACGTTAAATTTGTTGACAGTTTCCCCATGAACGCTGCAGGTAAAATCCTCAAATACAAAATGAGAGAAGCCGCAGTTCTTGAATTCGACCTCAAAGCCGAAGGAACAATAACAACGGGAAATAACGTTTAAAATCTTATACCACACCATATGTAAAAAAAAGTATTTTCGCTTTGTCTTTAATGAAATATTTACAATTTCTTATTGACTTTGAACGTATGGTGTGGTATAATTGCATAACAAATGGCATTGTTGTTTTTTGTAGTAAACAGCAATTCTAAAAACAAAAAAGACACAAAGGAGTCAAGGCAATGAAAAAAATCTTAAGTATTTTGTTGCTTATCTGTCTCGTTGTTTGTGCGCTCACAGCTTGTAATGGCAATGATGCCTCCAGCGGGGACACAAATTCGAAACCAAGCACAAATACCTCCAAAGACACCTCCTCCGATAACAAAGTTGGTGAAAAAATTGCTTATGCTGACCTTGAGAAAAAAGACTTGGGCGGCAGAGAAATTTACATCACTGAACGTTGGTTCGGATACGGAAAAAGCACTATCGACTTTACAGGCGAAGTTCTTTACATGAACGAAGACGATGGATCACTCTCAAACGTAAACCAAACAAAAAAAGACATAATTGAGAAAATCCAGAAGGATTACAACTGCACGATCGACGGTGAAATCTTCGGCGAAGGTGCTACTGATATTGTAGCTGAACTCAAAGAAAAAATTACTACTTCCCTCCAATCAGGTACTTATGATTATGATTTCTTCTTTGAATCCTACTACTATTACACCAACCTTATCGCTGAAGGTTCTCTTGTAAACATCAAAGACATCCCTACAATAAACCTTAAAAGTTCTTGCTGGGACCAGAACGCTGTTTCTGAGCTTACTGTTTGTGACGCTCTTTACTTTATCCTTGGTGATATTAACACCTACGATAACGACGGAACAGTTACAATGCTCTTTAACAAAAAGCTTTACGAAGAACTCGGTTACACAGAAGATCTTTATCAGCTTGTTAAGGATCATAAATGGACTTTCGACAAACTCGTAGAACTCTCTACATCCTTCCAGTTAATTGACAATGACCAGAGCGGTTCAAGAGACGAATTCGACAACTGGTTCATGGGAAGCGAAACTTCCAACCTTTATATTCACGTTGTTGCTGCAGGCGAAGGCATCTGTGCCAAAGACAAGGATGACATTCCCCAGCTCACAATGTCAACAGAACAAGCCATCAAAGCTCTTACAGACGCTGTAGAATTCTACACCGGTGGTCAGGTTCTTGTTGCTAACCTGCCGGAATACTATGAAAAGTATCCTATTCCCGGTCAGCCTTACGAAATGACAGTTACAAACGCATTCCTTGAAGGAAGAGAATTGTTCTACATGTCAACTCTTATCCATATTCCTTACTTCCGTACAATGGACGATGAATTTGGTATCCTTCCTGTTCCTATGTACTCTGAGTCTCAGGATGATTACTGCTCAGCTATATCAGTTCACACGGCTTCTGCTCTCATGATCCCCAACACACCTAAAGCAGACGATGATTTAGGTCTTGTTATTCAGGCTCTTGCTGAACTCAGCGAAGAACAACTCACTCCTGAATACTATGAAAAACAGTTGAAATACAGAGACTTCAAAGATAAAGAATCTGCTGAAATGCTTGATATCATCTTCAACAACCGTCACTATGACCTCGGTGCTGTATTTGGCATGAGCTGGAACAACGCTGATGACCTTTATGAAGTTCTTGATACAAACATTGAATCAAGATTCCAGGAAAAAGAAGCTCTTATCACGAGCCTTATTGAATCCACAATTCAGGATATCCAAGATAGCGTTTTGTAAGCTAAATATTTGTTTTAAAAACTATGTCCTCCCCGAATGGGGAGGACATCTTTTTATATTCAATATATTTATAATAACATAACTCTTATAATATCCAAACCGTCGGAATAATCAGTTGTAACAAGCCAATAATGCCATCCCTTATGTTCAAATATAAAAACGTGGTTATCTCCGTCAGAATAATACGTTCCGGGGAGAGTCATCGTGCTTCCATCTGAAAAATGCATTTTATGCGTTTGATCCGTGACGAAGTCATTGGGCCCTGTGCTTACATCTTCCGAATAAATATTTTTATTCGACACGTCAAAAGAGATAACGTTGCAATCTCTCGGCACGAATTTTACATGAGTTTCATCGTCTGTATAATTTACTATGATTTTATCCACAATAATCTTTTCACTATGAGGATAGCGAAGCGTTCCCAAGCCTTCAGAAATAACAAAATCATAAAAATCGGAATATTTTTTCTCTGCTCCGTTTTCAACAACGGTTACTGTTCCATGAGGCTTGATTATAGTACCTCTAAAAGATTCGGGGAATAAACGCCTTAAAAAATCGTTCTCGTACGCGCTTATTATCAAAGTGCCTGCAGTAATCAAAACAAAGGTCAAGGTGGCAACAAGAATAAGCTTTCCTAATTTTCTTTTTACGCCTCTTTCTTTTGAGGATTTTTTCATTCTATCAATTTGATAACGTTTGAGAAGATTTTCAAAGGTTTTATCAAGTTCGCATTCTTCAAAACAACACTTTCCCTCTCCTTTGATTTCAAAAATCAGTTTTGAACATTCATCAACAAAATCCAAATCCATATCTTCGTCGTTTTTTTCAAGCTCTTTATCAATAAGTAAATTAAGATATGTTATTTTTTCTTCATCGCTAAGAGAAGAAAAATTGGAATTTTCTGTATTTATCATTTTTTCACCCCCAATTATAAATCCTTTTTTATGGAATTTATTATTTTCATAAGCTCATGCGCAAGCCTGTTTTTTCTCACCTTCGATGCCGCGACGGAAATACCGTTTTTATCGGCAATCTCTTTATGAGATAGTTTCTTTATGTAATATTCTTCGTATAATATCTTTTTTTCATTCGATAAACGGTTTATTATAAGTCCTTTTTGGGATTCAATTTCTTCATGCGAACAATTAAAAAATTCATCCTCCAGAGAAACGCTTTTCAGTTTACTCTCTATTTCGTCCGACATCTGCTCAATATTGAGGCTTTGAGATTTTATATATTCTGACAATTTATTATTTGCGGTACCATAAAGCCATGCGCGAGCTTTGGACTTATCGATATCATTTATTTTGTCAAGCAGGATAAGAAACACTTCTTGGGTTATGTCTTTTGCATCATCAATATTTTTTGTTTTTCGACTACAAAATCTTACAATGGAATCATAATTTTTTATATAAAGGTCTCTTATAAATTCAAGGTCATTCACTTCCGTGTCCCGAAACTCAATCGAAAATAAAATCAACTTCCAAGTCCTCCTTCCAAAAGAATTTTATTTTATTATAAGGGGAAAGATTTCAAAAATCAATACTATTTATTAGTATCTTTCTTATTTTGCCGCATATTTTTTATTTCTTCAACGTAAAGCTCCAAAAGCTCTTTTGCTCTATATAAAGGATTCGGAGAACAATACAATGGGTCGTGAATATGCGGAATATATGACAGAACTGAATTTATCTCTGTCGTTCCCGCATAAATCGAAGCAAAATCATAAACTCTGCTTTCGAAAATAATATCAAGCATTTCTACGTTTTCATCGTTTAGATTTTTGCCGAGAAGTTGTTCGTAATACGGCTGTTTAAGTTTTTCTTCGCTTAACTCGCATAATGCTTGTATCACAATACCCAAATCATCGTCTGCTTTTGTAGATTCCGGTATCATAAGAGCAGAAAAAGCGTGAGGAGAGGTATAGGATACATATTTTTCTTGAGTTCCATTATACATTGGAATGGGCAAAAACGCTATATCAAAGTCCAACGAATTATACGAAGAAGTTTGTATCATCGTTGTCATATGAAGAAGTGTTCTTTGTTCTATAAAGGCTTTATTGATGGTTTTTTCATATACTTCACCCGGATTTGGATATTTCTCATAATATTCAGTAAGATTCGCAACAAGAACCTTCCCTCCCGTATAGAAATCAGAGAATTTCGTATAAGATTCCAAAAACGAATCAGAAAATCCCTCAATAAACGGTTCATCCTCTTTATCCTTCTTTACAATCGTTTCTCCGCTTGAGACGATATGAACGTAAAGATTAGAGGTTTCACTTCCTAAAAACCAATTATCAAATTCATTTCTTTCTCCGTCTTGATTTATATCTGACACTTTAAATTGAGATGACATTTCGAAAAGCTTGTCATAAGTCCATTTTTTATCCTTAACAAGCTGATATATATCATCAGTAAAACCGCTTTTTTCGTAAAGGTCTTTATTCAGGAACATAACTATTGTTCCATCATTATCATATGAATTTATAGCACCCGTAAGGAAATAAAGTCCTTTGCATATAGAAGTTTCATTCAAGGCTTTTTCATCCCAACAGCTACTTTTCAGATTTATTTCAGGCATTTCATTTACGTCTTTTAAGTAACCCTGCTTTATAAAATCACTATAATAATACGGAGTTTCGAAGAAAAAATCATACTGATAAGTTTGTGAAACAATATCATTTTCCAATACGTTTTTCAAATCATT
>JAZOCZ010000203.1:0-11861 GCA_045596755.1 Eubacteriales bacterium
CAAGCGGCGCTTGACACGATCAAGTACAATATTCTTTACAAAATTCGTTATTTGTGATACGATAACGATGCACGAAGGAGGGATTTTTATGACCGTTGGTGCCAAAATACAATATTATAGAAAAAAGAACGGGCTATCTCAAGAAGAACTCGGTCAAAAAATGCTCGTTAGCCGTCAGACTGTCAGCCTTTGGGAAATGGATAAAACTTTGCCTACTGTTGATAATTTGATTCGCTTGAAAGCTGTATTTTCAATTTCCGTTGATGATATTTTAAATGGGGAAGAGCCCACGGAAGAAAACAATAAACTACCCGAAGAAACGTATTCTTTCCAATATAATCAAGATGATTTGAAAGAAATTTTCAAAAAAATGCGTTCACCAATTATAAAACGTATTATTATTTTTACGCTTGCTTTCTTGTTTGCTTTGATTGGAATTTCGGATTATAATATTGCAAGTCGTGGTTTGTTTTTAGGATGCTTTTTAATGGGGGCGATTTTATATATCAGAAATTATTTTGATTACAGAAAAGCATGGCTCGGTAATGAAAGCAAGGTTTTGGAAAAAGCTTATAGTTATGAAGTGTTCCAATGGCATTTTGTGGTGAATATTTCCAGAAATAATGAAATCATAACAACTAAAAAGGTTTACTTTGGAGAAATAGAGAAAATATATAATTTTGGGAACTACCTACTTTTGTGTGTTGGCGGACAACTTTATATTTTAAGGAAAAATTCTTTGGTTCACGATTCGAAGTTTATTGTGTTTTGCAATAGATTACCTGATAAAGTTGAAGGCGAAAAAAATAGGGACATTTTAAAAAAAGTTTCAAATGTTCTGTTTATTCTTTCTCTTTGGACGATTTTGGGTGCACTTTTTGTAGTTAATGCTTTGTCTGAAACCTATCACGTAATGCTTGAAAATATGTGGGTTTTCTTCTTATTCCTTCCGATTCCTATTGCATCCATTTTATTTGGGTTTTACTTGAAGAAAAAGGGATATAAGTATAGAAAAAATATAGTTGCTGGAATTGTGATGGCTGTGTTACTTTGTATTTACGGATCGTTTTGCTTTATTTTCGAGGATGAATATTCTCACAGCGATGAGCCTGTTTTGGAAGCGGAGCAAATTCTGAATATTGATATTCCTGAGTATTTTCAAATAAATACTCAGGATTGGACAAAGAAAACGCAACTTTCTCATCGTGGACACATATATTATACAAGCGATATCTATTTTGAAGAATCAGAAGTGGAAGAATTCGAGAAAAGTATCGTGAACAGTTCGAAGTGGATAGCTGATATCCCTAACGCTATAATTGGTATTACTTCTTCTTTTTGCATTATTGAAGCGGAAAATTATTATATAATATACAATGAGGACACGAAAGAATTTAATAAGCTACCTTCTGAAAGCGGAACGTATACGTTTATCAACGTTATTTATAATGTGGAAAACAATACGATGAAATTGATAGAGTATGAAATAGAGTATACCGAATAAATGCATCAAAAAACAGCTCATTAAACGATGGGCTGTTTTTTCAAGTACGAATGTGGCGGTTTATAAAAATAAAATTGGGAAAGCGGATTTAATTCTCCACTTTCCCGAATTTAATTATAAAAATTATGTTTTTAACAACGTGAAAAAATTCTTAACGTTATATTTTATGCGGGTGAATTTCACATTGAATTTCTAAAACGTTCCTTTGGATTTTACCGCGAAGCTTCACTTACTGTTTTATCAATTCAACTGTACCGTTGGTACCACCGTACCAGGTGAGTCTCACAATATAGTTTCCGTCCTCGGGAACGACTATATTTGCACCGTTGAACGTTTGACCGAAGTTAATGTCCCAAGATGCACCACGACGAACCTTGAATTCTTGACCTATTTTGAGTTCTAATACGTTGGATTCCCAAGTTGTATCAGACGTCTTTGTCATAGTAAAGTCTGTATTCCAGTTTGTTCCGCAGATACCGCCGATAACGCCCCAAGCCTGTATCTGATCTTCATACGTGATGAACAATCCTTCAATAGCTGCTTTGTAGTTGTCAAGTGCCTTTTGAAGATCAGCGTCGGATATAGCTTCTTTTGCATCTCTGCCAAGAGTTTTCGCAATATCCCACCATGAACCGTGGATCATGCCTTGTGGAATTGAATACTTGTTTTGTTCAGCAAGTGCTGCAAGAGCGGGATTTTCTTTTGCAACGTATTCTGATAAGAGGGTTTTGTTTGAAGGACCATATTTGAAATTTTGATATCTTTCTTTCTGACATTCTTCACCGGTGAGATATTGTGCAAGGAATGAAAGAACGGCTTCTTTTTTTGCATCTGCCTGAGGTTTTACGCCCATAAGTCTGTAGCCTGAGAAAGAACCAAGATGATAGGATTTGCCGTCTACCGTAAATGAAGGTAGCTCTGCTACAGCATAATTTTCACCAAAATGTTTACGAGCCGCTTCATCGTTCCAGTATCCTGTAATAATAACACCTGCACCTGAGAATATATCGTTGTTGCTGTCGTATGCAATGGATTTTGTTAACTTTTGCATACCTTTCATGGCAATAAGACCCGCTTTGGAATTAAAATCATCATCACATGAAATGAATTCGCCTGCCTCGTTCATTCCCCATTCGGATTTGCAACCCGTTGCAAAAAAGAATGATGCTGTATACCACCCGTTTTCAAGTCCAAAACGGAATTTACGGTTGTTTGCTTCGCAAGCGGCAATTAGCTTTTCAAGGGATTTAGTATCTTCTTCTGATATAATGCTCTTGTCGTAATACATATAATATCCGTTGTCAGCCGTTAATGGATATGCGTAAAGCTCACCATCGATTGAGGCTGCTTTAATAGACCCATCTGTGTTGATTGCAATAATGTTATCACGTATGCTTCTGTCAGGCGCGGCAAGTGCATTTGCCTGAACGAGACGAACGAGTTGATCCTGCGTGAAGCAGTACATATCGGGAGCATTTTCTACATCGTAAAGAACTTTTGGACCTGCATCACCCTCTGCTATTTTTTCAATTGTGGCGTTTATGACAATGCCAGGATTTTTTGCCATAAATGCTTTTATTTGTTCTTTCGTGAGTTTATCAACACCTTCTTTTTCAGGAACCCATATGTTAATATTGTAAGTCCCTTTAAGTTCGCTTGGAACTACCGGAGGTTCGGTTATATCAGGTTCTTCAGAGCTGGAATCTTCGTCATCACTATCCGTGCCGCCTGAAATATGTTCAAAAGTTCCAAGGAATACCTTTTTAATCTGCAAATAGTCGGTAGCGTCAATTTTTTCGTTTTGATCCATATCGGCAGAATACATATATATTCCTTCGGGAGTGGGCAGATCACCTAAAAACACTTTTTTTAATCTGAGGTAATCTGTACTGTCAACAACGCCTGAAGCGTCAACGTCACCTTTCATAACAACTTTATAAACGGTATCACCTGCTTTAACAACAACACCTGTTCCTAAATTTGACGATTCAAGTTCTTTTCCGTTTTTATCTGTGACTTGTGTCTCAATTCCTTTTTCTCTAAAATGATTTACAACAACGTCGGAAGAAACTGTAATAGCATTTACAATAATAAGTCCGTTTTGGCTGTCTAAATACACCTTGTTATTGAGAATGGTCTCTTCAAAAACAATGGTTCCCGATGCGTTTACAATACAAACGCAAGAAATAAGTGTAATAATTGCTAAACATAGGGATAGAAATTTTTTCATAACTAAATACTCCTTTTCTTGTATTTGTCGATTTGCCATAGTGGGCGAAAACTGTTCGCCCACTATGGCATTTTTATTCTAATTATAAAAATTATGTTTTGAACAATGTGAAACGTGTTAAATCTCAATATTTTACTTGAAGCATTTCAATATCGAAGCTTCGCTTACTGCTTCAATAATTCAACTGTACCGTTTTCACCACCGTACCAAGTGAGTCTTACTATATAGTTTCCGTCCTCGGGAACGACCATATTTGCACCGTTGAACGTTTGACCGAAGTTAATGTCCCAAGATGCACCTTGACGAACCTTGAATTCTTGACCCATTTTGAGTTCTAATACGTTGGATTCCCATACTGTGTCAGATATTTTAGTCATAATAAAATCAGTATCCCATACTGTATAGCAGATGTTGCCTATAACACTCCATTCATCTTTGGGTGAGGGAAACCAAAGCTTCACCGATCTTTCATAATTGGAAAGTGCTCTTATAAGGTCATTTTCGTTGTTTGCCTCTTTTGCATCTCTACCGAGAACTTTTGCGATATCCCACCATGACCCGTGGATCATGCGTTGCGGAGTTGAATAATTGCTTTGCTCGGCAAGTGCTACAAGAGCGGGGGCGGTTTGCGAAACGTATTCTGATAATAGTGCTTTGCTTGAAGGACCCCATCCAAAATAACAGAATCTTTCTTTCTGACATTCTTCCCCTGTGAGATATTGCGCAAGAAGCGAAAGAACGGCTGCTTTTTTGGCATCCGATTGAGGTTTTACACCCATAAGTTTATAACCTGAGTAAGAACCAAGATGATAAGATTTGCCGTCTACCGTAAATGACGGAAGCTCTGCTACAGCATAATTTTCACCAAAATGTTTACGAGCCGCTTCGTCATCCCAGATGCCTGTAATGATAACGCCTGTGTCTTCAAACATGGAATTCTTGCTGTCGTATGCAATGGATTTCGTTAACTTTTGCATACCTTTCATGGCAATAAGACCCGCTTGGGAATTGAAATCATCATCGATTGCAACGAATTCGCCTGCCTCGTTCATTCCCCATTCGGATTTGCAACCCGTTGCAAAGAAGAAGGATGCGGTATACCATGCGTATTCAAGATTAAAACGGAATTTGCGGTTGTTTGTCTCGCAAGCGGCAATTAGCTTTTCAAGGGATTTGGCATCTTCTTCTGATATAATGCTCTTGTCGTAATACATATAATATCCGTTATCTGCGGAATACGGATAAGCGTAAATCCGACCTTCGATTGCAGCCGCTTTAACAGAACACTCAGTGTTTATTGCAATAATGTTATCACGTATGCTTTTTTCGGGTGCTGCAATTGCATCTGTCATAACGAGGCGAGCAAGTTGCTCCTGCGTGAAACAGTAAATGTCGGGGGCGAAATCAATATCGGCAACCACTTTAGCTGCTGCTTCCCCTTCAAAAACACATAAAATTTGGGAATTTATAACAACTCCCGGATTCATTGCCATAAACTTATTTATTTGCTTTTGCGTAAGTTCGTCAACACCGTCTTTTTGAGAAACCCATATGGTAACGTCATAAGTTCCTGCAAGGGGACTTGGAACAGTTGGAGTTTCACTTATTCCAGGCTCTCCAGAACTGCCTGTATCTCCTAAAATTGATTCAATAAGTCCTTCTGGAACGCCTGCCTCTTTAAGCTTGTTAAGCAAAGCATCAGCGTCAAAGCCTGAAAGCATTTCAGCAAGTGCTTCTTCATCCAAGGCGTTTACGGTTTTGCTTTCGTCGGGGTAGGAAGGAGTTTCGAATTTGTCTTCTGTCAGCGATACAGTCATTTTAAGAACGGTTTTTCCTTTAGTTTCTACCGCGCAGGAAATACTGTTCTTTTCAGCATTGATAATTATTTTTGCGGTTTCGATATATTCCTTTGTTTCCTTGTCAAGCTTTGCGCCTTCTTCTTCGAGAAGTGCGGTGACGTCTTTACCAATGGAAAAAGTAAATTTACCTTGAAAACCTGTCTTTTCGGAAATCATCAAGGGAACGTTTTCCATGTCAAGAACAAGAATTTCTTTGCCTTCAACGAGAAGCTTGTATTCTCCCGAAAGATTCTTTGAAGAAATAACGGCTTTTCCTTCGAATTTTACTTCTTCTTTGCCTTCGGAAACAATGGATATTTCTGATGCAACGTTTTTGCCGTCTTTAACGGTACCTGTGAAGAATTTGTCTTCTTCAACCTCGAAGGCTCTTGCAACGGGTTCACCTTTGGAGCTTATCCAAACTTTATAAGTAACCGTTTCTTTTGCGAGTTCTTCTTCGGATTTTTCTTTTGCTTCCTCAAGGCGTAACGTTAATTCTTTTATAGCGTTCTCAACGACTTCGATGAAGGAGCTGTATACTTCTTCGGAATCGCTATCCATTTTTTCTGCTACGTTCTTTACGATTTTTTCAATTTCTTTATCTGCTTTTATTTCTTCCAGAACGGCTTTCGACGCGTTATAAAAATCAACTTCGTCTATTTCGTAAGTGATGAGGGTGCAGGATTGGGTAGCGTTGCCGATGGTGAGTTTGTCGTTTTTCTTTTCTGCTTTTCCAAGATTTGCTACAAAAATATCAAAGTATTTCAAAAGAAGTGCTTCTGCAACTTCTTCTTCGGGAAGAAATTCCGTGATATCGTAAGTTTTAAACATATCATCGTTTAACATGGAATCGTCGAAATCTTCACCGTATGCTTCTTTCATCATTTCGGTGTATTCATTGAAATCAAACTTGATATATTTATCGCCCGTGAGAATAGGGAGGGAGGCGTAAATCACTTTGTTTTTACTGTCAAGCATGAAGGACAAATCAAAAAGCTCTTTATCGTTGAGAAGTCCTTGAAGATTGCCGTGGCTATCGTTTTGGGATGCGTTTATCTTTCCTGCAAGCTCAATGCTTTTGAGCCAATCAATAAGTTGTGGGTCAATGCCTGCAAGAGAAACAACGTCGGAAAGTCCTTCGCCTGTTTCAAGCTTAAGTGAATATTTTGAACCGAGTTTATAGTCTTCTTCAACTTCATACGCTTCAAGCGTCTTGTAGAAAGCTTCAACTGAGTTTTCTAAATTTTTCTTTTCAACGTATGCATAGTATTCTTCGGGTGATTTTATGGTTTTAAGTGCAAAATTGGAAATTGGCTTCCAGAATATGCCAACACTCGCAATAAGCACCGCTACAACCACAAGAATTGCTATCAAGCCTTTTTTTGACTTTTTAGGTTTGGGCATAGGATCGAATTGGGGCGGTGCGGGAACGTCGTTCGCCTCTGTGTTTTCGTTTACTTCAACGTTTTCGGCTGATTCGATGTTTTCGTTTGCTTCAACGTTTTCAGTCGTGTTTGTGTTCTCAACTGCTTCAGCGTTTTCAAGCTCGTTTTTGTTTTGTTCGTCTTGATTATACATTTTATTTCCTCCTTGAAAGAAAAAATGTCAAAAAACATTGTTTTTCATGTTGTTATAATTTTATCACTTTTGGTTCGTGTTGTTAATGTTTTTTTAAAAAGCCTTGCAACAACTCTTTATTTTTTTGATATGCTTATTACATGATTTAATTCCCATATTGATATCGATTATTGGAAAACATTATATCAATGGGTTGTTTTTTTACGCCATACCAGGCAAGTAGTTATACCGACAATGATTATTACTATTGCTGCTATCCAAAGAACAAAGGTGGCGTTCACTTTGTCCTCTGTATTGCTTTTTGAATTTTCATCCGAAACTGTTCCTGTTTCTGCGGAATTTGTATCTACGCCTGATGTTTCCGATTGTAATGTATCTTCAATTGACGAGTTTTTACTGCTTTCCGTTCCGACAAAAGCAAATTCGTTTTTGTCTGCATATTTTTGTGCTTCGCTTTCCCAAACTCCGTTAATGGTGAAATCTTTTATTGTATAAATTCGCTCTGAATATTTTTCATAGAAATATCCAAATGCCATATTTTCAATCAAAGATACTGATTCAGGTATGGTTACGGTTTTAAGCTTTTTGCAATCATAAAAAGCATTTGAATGGATTTTTTTCAACCCCTCTGATAAGGTTACTTTTTCAAGGTTTTCGCAATGTTGGAACGCATTTGAACAGATATATTTCACAGAATCGGGAATTATTACTTCTTCCAATTTTTTAACTTCCCACACTGCAGTACCTGCAATAATTCTTGTACCATCCTTTAATTCCAGACGAGAATTGCCAGAATCGGATTCAACGCGTAACAAAACGTTTCCGCAATATAATGCTTTTCCCCACGACCAGTTATTTCTGTTTTTATAAAACGCTGTATCGCGAAAAACTCCACCGCCCATATATTCCAATGAATCAGGCAAAGTTATATTGGCAAGTTTATCACATCCTGAGAAAGCGGCATTCTCAATACGTTTCAATGATTGGGGTAATACTATGGATTCAAGATTCGAACATTCCGCAAAAGCCCATGTTTCAATTGCTAAAAGGGAGTTTGAGAAAGTTACTGATTTAAGATTTCTGCATTCATCAAAAGCGCGGACACCAATATATAAAAGAGAGTTCGGCATTGTTACTGATGAAAGAGAGTGATTCCATCTGAATGCATATCCTGCTATAAGTCTTGTGCCCTCTTTAATGGTGTAGTTGGCTGGTATAGTGGAATTTGTAGCAATCAGACAGTCATCTATATATAAAACACCGTCAACCCAGTTATCGGGATTATTATATATTTTAGCTCCGCGAAAAACCTCTATTCCTATGTATGTAACCGACTCGCCAATGGAAACAGAGCTTAACCTTGAACAACTATCAAAAGCATGGTGATCTATAACAGTTACAGATGACGGTATTTCAATGGAAGTAAGGTTTACGCAAGAGGAAAAAGCGTTCCCGCATATCGTTTTAAGGGACTTCGGCAACGTTACGGACGATAACATGGAACAATCCGAAAAAGCACCAAAACCTATGGTAACAACAGTGTCAGGAATGATAACGGTTCTCAAATCCACCATGTATTTAAAGGCATTATCTCCTATTGACGTAACACCTTTTTCAATTACTACGCGTCTTATATCATTAAACCGTTCAAACCATTCAGGTCTGTCTGAAAGATAACTATACATATCGCCTTTTCCTGATACGGTAAAAGTACCGTCAGACAAGGTCCAATAAACGTCATCACCGCATTTTCCGCTTTGAACGTTTCCTGCTGAAGCATAAGTAACTGCTTTTACAATATTAACCATTATAATAAACGTAGCAACAGCAAGAAACAAAGACAAAATTTTTTTGAAATTGTATTTTTTCATACTAACTTTTCTCCTAGTTTTTATTGAGCGTGAATTCATATTCTGCACTTTAGTGCTTTGTTTTTTGAAAATTATATCACTTTTTGTTCATTTTGTCAATGGATTTACGAAAATTTGTTTTATGCATTAGACAATTTCCTGCGAATTCAGAATATAAAGTTTTTGCAAGTACTACTTTACAAAAAAATCATAAACATTGACATTCAAAACATATTATGATAAAATGAAACTACGTTATTTGTTTGTTTTTGGCAGAAAGAGGAATAGATGAAATCAAAATTGCTGCAAACGGTGAAGGAGACTTTTTATTCGTCTTTGCCCCTTGCCGTTATTATAATAATGTGTCTTTTTATATCCCCTTTGGGTTCATTTACCGATTATGTGAAGATCATATTGGGATATGCTTGCGTTGTAGTTGGTCAGGCTTTGTTTTTAGTGGGACTTGAAACGAGTATATTGCCCATAGGAAGAATGGTTGGCGGTTCTTTTGCAAAATATAATAAGCTTGCGTTCGTCCTTTGCTTTGGCTTCGTTTTCGGACTTCTTGCAACGGTGGCAGAGCCTGCATTATCCGTTCTTGCAAAGCAGATAAGCTCAATTATGCCCCTTATCAACAGCACTTTGTTTATATGGATAACTGGCACAGGAATAGGAATCGGTGTTGCAATAGCCCTTCTTCGTATAGTGAAAAATATTGATATAAAATGGGTTTTTGCAATTTTGTATATTCTTGTATTTTTGCTTGTTATTTTCTCGCCTGCTGAATTCGTTTCCCTTGCTTTTGACGGTAGCGGAGCTACAACGGGAGACGTTTCTGTACCCTTTATTTTAGCATTGGGACTTGGTATTTCAGCAACGTTTTCTAAAAGCAAAACAAACGACGATTCTTTGGGAATAATCGGAATAGCTTCCGTAGGTCCTGTTGTCGCTGTGCTTGCTTACGGAATAATCGTTAAAGCTGTAAACGGAGGTTCTCTGCCCCCTGAAAACTCATACGATATGCTGACTTCGAAAACCTTTGGCGATATAATAGGTGCAAATGTTTTTGAAGTCGCTTTGGCGGTTCTTCCTATTGTGCTTATTTCTACACCGTTCCTTTTGATTTTCCTTAAATTGCCAAAGAAAACCTTCGGAATGCTTATGCTTGGTGTAATTCCTGTTTATTTAGGACTTTTGATTTTTCTTTCTGGAATCGACTTCGGATTTGGTTTTATAGGTCAGTATATAGGACAGATCTTCTTTGAGGAAGCCCGTCCCGAATGGTTCAAATGGTTGCTTCTTGCGGTGGGATTCATTCTCGGTGCGGCAATAACAGTATCGGAGCCTGCTGTAACTGTTCTTGGTGTGCAGATAGAAGAACTCACAAACGGTCATATTAAAGGAATTGCGATCCGTGTCACGCTTGCACTCGGTATAGGAATAGCATCTCTTTTGTCAATACTTAAAATTTTGACCGAAATAAATATTCTTTATTTTCTCGTTCCCCTTTATGCCATATCCCTTATTATGATGATATTTACCCCGAAGCTGTTTGTAGGTCTTGCCTTCGATTCGGGAGGGGTTACGGGCGGTGCATTGACTTCTGCTTTTCTTACACCGTTGACTTTGAGCATCGCAAAAGCTGTTGCGGAGAAAAACGGCATTCAGATGTCCATATTGACAAACGGATTCGGTATTATCTCTTTTATATCGGTCACTCCGCTTATTGCAGTTCAAGCCTTGGGAATTATATATAATATCCGTCTTAAACGTGCTGAAAGAGAAGCGGGTGAGGAAACCTTTGAAGACCTTGAAAGCTTTGTGCTTCAATCAAATGATGAAAATGACCGACAGGATACAAACGAAAGCGAGGGATGTTCAAATGAGTAACGTTTCTATGTCAGGAGTTCAATATTTTGTTATTATTGCAGAGCAAAAGAAAAAAGATAAATTTCTGTCCTTGCTTGACAAGTTCGGCGCAAGGGGAATAGAAATTGTTTATGCTCACGGGTCTATGAGCCCAAGTGCTATAGCGGAAGTTTTTGGGTTTGAAGCGGAGAAAGGTAAGGTGATGATATCCTGCCTTATGAAAACCGAAAATGCGAAAGAGCTTACGTCTGTACTTTATAACGATTATAATTTCAATAAGCCGAATACGGGTATTGCTTTCAGCATATCCGTTGAAGGTCTGGCATTTTAAGAGAGGAGCTTCATTATGAAAGAATTAAAAGCTTTGTATATTATAGTAAATGCGGGTTTTTCTGCTGAAGTCGTTGATATCGCTCGTTCGGTAGGCTCTACGGGTGCAACTATTATAAATGCGAGAGGTTCTGTTTCGAAGCCTAAAACCATACTCGGTATTACCATAGATACTGAAAAAGAAATAGTTTTAAGCGTTGTTGAAAGGGACGTTGCAGTAAAAATAATGGAGCAGGTAAAGGAAAAGGCAGGAGTTGGAACTGCCGCTCACGGACTTTGCTTCTTCCTGCCTGTTGAAATGTCAACGCTGACTATTCACGATAAGGTAATAGAAGAATAATTCAGTAAAGACGATATAAGCGGTGGGAGTTATGATTAAAGAACTGATACATGACCCGATTTTTCTTGCGATAAAGCCCGAGAGTGCGACAAAAGACGATTTGCAGGTAGCCACAGTGATGTGAGATACCCTTATGGCACATAAGGAAACATGTGTTGGAATGGCGGAATATGATAGGCGTAAATAAGAGAATTATTGCTTTTCTTGACGAAAGCGGTAAAATGCCTGAATATACGGTAATGATAAACCCCGAAATTATAAAAAAAGACGGAGCTTACAATACCGAGGAAGGATGCCTTTCCCTTCTTGGCAGCCCGCGCCC
>JAZOCZ010000204.1:0-11796 GCA_045596755.1 Eubacteriales bacterium
TCAATAATCAAAATTCTCAATTTATATACTGGATAAAAAGCAAGATCATACAATGATGAAAAAGGACCTATGTTGAAAGGAATATACGATGCCAATACAAGAAAAAGAAATATATATCTTGTATAGCTTTCAATCTTCGAATAAGAATAAGAAAGACGAGGAGGTAATATAACGCTCAAAATTCTTGAACCGTCCAAAGGTGGCAGGGGAATAAGATTGAATACAGCCAGACCAACGTTAAGAACTCCAAAAAGGTAGAAAAAAGTGAAAATAAGCTCGCTTAATACACCCATGTTGCTGGAATAGAATGTGCCGAAATGATAGTAAAGGCCAATGCTCATAATTTTACTTGTTACGAACATAAGTGTAAATCCAATGAACGCGAGGAGCAAATTTGAAACAGGACCAGCAAGAGAAACCAAAACTAAATCACGTTTGAATTTTTTGAAATTCCTTGTGTTTATGGGAACGGGTTTTGCCCAACCAAATCCAAAAATAAGCATCATCAAAGCACCGATAGGGTCAAGATGTTTGATTGGATTCATTGTAATTCTTCCGAAGTTTCTTGCTGTATTATCTCCGCATAAATATGCAACGTAGCCATGACTCATTTCATGAAATGAAAGGCTTATCAACACAATTGGGATTATCATCAGAAATTGAACAAATGAATCTGTGCTGAAACCGTTTGCAAAAAAAGATGTTATCATGTATATTCTCCGATAAAATAAAGTTCCGCAGAGAAGCGTTCTCCTCTGCGGAACGCAACAAAGTTTTATTATTTAAGGTTTATAAGGGATTTTTCCCACATATCAGGGGCATCAAATCCAAGCATATTTACAACTGTTGCTGCAACGTTTGCAAGGCCTGGAGCTTCAACTTCTGCAGTTTCGTAGTTTTCTGTGTAGAAATTATCATAGATATAAAGAGGAACGGGGTTAAGTGTATGGCTTGTTTTGGACTTGATCTTTCCGTTTGAATCAACGGAAGGTAAACCCGTTTTCTTGTTAATTTCATACATTTCATCTGCATTTCCGTGGTCTGCTGTTATAATTGCAACGCCCTTGGCTTCATCAACGGCTTTGAGAATTCTTGAGAGACAAATGTCAAGAGCTTCAACGCTGATTCTTGCAGCATTGAAATCACCTGTGTGTCCTACCATATCACCGTTAGGAAAGTTAACACGAAGGAAAGAAAATTTTCCAGATTTGATTTTTTCGATAAGAAGATCCGTAATGAGAGCGCATTGCATCCAAGGACGCTGTTCAAAAGGAACGATGTCTGATGGAATTTCAGCATATTCTTCGAATTCTTCATCAAAATAACCACTTCTGTTGCCGTTCCAGAAATAAGTTACGTGTCCGTATTTCTGTGTTTCTGATGCAGCAAACTGAGGAACTTTGTTTTTAGCAAGGAATTCACCCATTGTATTGCTTATTTCAGGGGGAGAAACAAGGAAATGAGAAGGAATATGTTTATCACCATCATATTCAAGCATTCCTGCGAAGAAAACCTCGGGAACTCTGACACGGTCAAAATAGGGAAGGTCTTTTTCTTCAAAGGCTCTTGAGATTTCAATAGCTCTGTCGCCTCTGAAGTTGTAGAATATAACCGCGTCACCATCCACAATTTTACCAACGGGTTCACCGTTTTCAGCGATAACGAAAGCAGGGAGATCCTGGTCGATTTTTCCTGTTTCACTTCTGTAAGTTTCAATTGCTTCTTTAGCAGAAGAAAATGTTCTGCCTTCGCCAAGAACGTGAGTTTTCCAGCCAGCTTCAACCATAGCCCAGTTTGCATCATATCTGTCCATAGTGATAACCATTCTTCCACCGCCAGATGCAATTTTGACGTCAAAATTATCATCTCTTAATTCTGCGAGGAATTCTTCGAAAGGAAGGACATATTCAAGTGCACTTGTTTCACCAACGTCTCTTCCGTCAAGGAGAGTGTGGATTCTGACTTTTTTTACACCTTCAGCTTTGATTTTTTTAACAAGCGCTTTAAGATGGTCGATGTGAGAATGAACGTTTCCGTCGGAAAAAAGTCCAAGAAAATGAACAGTTCCACCTTCAAGACCTTTTTCAACGATTTTTTTCCAAGTATCAGATGCAAATATTTTTTCTGATTCAATAGCATTGGAAACAAGTTTTGCACCTTGTGCAAAAACCTGACCTGAACCAAGAGCGTTATGACCGACTTCAGAGTTACCCATATCGTCATCTGAAGGTAAACCTACTGCTGTTCCGTGGGCTTTAAGCATGAATTTTGGGTATTTATCCCAAAGCATATCAAGGGTAGGAGTGAAGGCTGCAGCGACGGCATTTCCTTCTTTTCTTTCGGTATATCCGATACCGTCCATGATGATTGTAACGACGGGTTTTTTCTCGCCGTTAAAGATTCCTTTTTTCATTGTCTATTTTCCCCCATTATTACATTTTATTCTTATTTGATTATACACCAAAAACCTTTAAATTTCAATAGTTTTTTCAAAATAAAATGCTAATAAAACAAATTTCTTTAGCATAAATGTTCCTTTAGAAGGAAAGTATAAGAGGTTGTAAAAACTATTGTTTTTACAACCTCTTAAACAATTACTAATATTTTTCTTCGTACTTGATAAGTACACAAGCATTTTGAAATTTTTCTTCAATAACGCGTTTAATAAAAGGCAAAACTAAAGCTTCTGTTCTGTAATGTGTGCCTAATAAGAGATTTATTCCATATTCCGAAGCGTTAATCAATGCCATGTGGTCAACTTCGCCTGTGATGTATGTGTCTATGTCTTCGCCGGGAAGTTGATAAAGCATTGATTTTCCACCGCCACCGCAAACGGCTATTTTTTTGAAATTTTCACTGTTCTTGAAAGCCGTAACTTTGTCTCCGAGAATTTCTTTTGAATTTTCAACGAAGACTTCAAAGTCGGTTATTTCTGATGAACAAATATTGACAATACCGTTGCCAATGGAATACTCTTTTTTGAGTCCGAGTTTTTCGCAAAGGGAATCATTTACTCCGCCTTCATGTCTGTCAAGTCTTGTGTGATATGAAATGGCAGAAATACCATTTTTAATAAGGGAAACAACTTTTTTCCCTGTTACTTCTGATCCGTCTATAACGTTTATTTTATCGAAAAGAAGAGGATGGTGGGTTATTATTAAATTTGCATCGTTTTCCTTTGCGAATTCAATAACAGGCGTAGTTACGTCAAGAGCAAGAACAATTTTTTTGATTTCTGCATTTCTGTCAATACAAATGTCTAAGCCATCGCAATCCCATGGTTCTGAATCATATTTCGGGAATACGGATTCAAGATACTCATAAATTTCTTTGAAAACCATTTGAAATCCTCAAATAAAAATTTAACCCTTAATTTCTGAAAGAATTCTTGCGGCAATCTTTTCAGCACAAAGACCATGTTTTTCAAGAACTTCAAGTGCTTTTCCGCTTTCTCCAAAAACGTCGTTAATACCAATTTTGGTAACGAAGCGAGGGGATTCTGAAACGATTACTTCGGAAACAGCATCACCCAAACCACCAATTATTGAATGTTCTTCAACGGTGAAGATTCTCTTTTTACCTTCGGAGTATTTAACGACACCCTCTCTGTCAATGGGTTTAATGGTATGAATGTTAATAACCGATGCATCAATTCCTTCTTTTTCAAGAATCCTTGCCGCTTCCAACGCTTCTGTTACCATCATTCCCGTTGCAAAAATTGTTGTATCTTTTCCTTCTCTGAGAGCAACCGCTTTTCCGAACTCAAATTTGTAATTGTCCTTGTCGAATAAAACTGGTGTTGCAAGACGTGCAAGACGGAGATAAACAGGTCCATCATAATTCAAAATTGCCTCAACTGCTGCATATGCTTCCGTAGCATCAGCTGGAACAATTACCGTCATTCCAGGGATTGAACGCATCAATGAAATATCTTCGATGCATTGATGTGTTGCTCCATCCTCACCAACAGAAACACCTGCGTGTGAAGCACAAACTTTAACGTTGAGTTTCGGATACGCAATAGAGTTTCTTATTTGTTCAAAAGCTCTGCCCGTTGCAAACATTGCAAACGAGGAGAAGAACACTGGTACGCCCGTGGATGCGATACCTGCGGCAACAGATGCCATATTTCCTTCAGCAATTCCGCAGTTTGCAAATCTTTCAGGATAGGCTTTTCCGAATACAGCCGTTTGTGTGGATGAAGAAAGGTCAGCATCCATTACGTAGAAGTTATATTTATTGCCCAAATCTTTGAGCGCATTTCCATAAGCGGTACGAGTTGCAATTTTTTCCATAATTACGGTTTCCTTTCAAACTTTAAAACTTTTTTCAGAATTATTTGGTCTATGGAAATTATTACGAGAGAGCTTCAAGCTGCATTTTAAGTTCTGCTACTGCTTTTTCATATTCCTCTGCCTTTGGTGCTTTTCCATGCCATCCTGCATTGTTTTCCATGAAGGAAACACCTTTGCCTTTTACTGTTTTGCAGATTATAACTGAAGGCTGATTTGATATTTCTGCATTTTCTACTGCCTTTTCAATTTCCTTGAATGAATGTCCGTTTATTGTCTGAACGTGCCATCCGAAAGCGGTAAATTTATCTTCAAATTTTCCCGGGTTCATGACTTTCTTAACTTCACCGTCAATCTGAAGTTTATTGAAATCAACAAAAAGCGTAAGTTTGGAAAGTTTGTAATGAGAAGCGAACATAGCAGCTTCCCAGATTTGTCCTTCCTGAGATTCACCGTCGCCAATCATAGCATATGTTCTGAAGCCTAATTTTTCACGCTTCTCGCGAAGTGCTATACCGCAAGCAGCAGAAAATCCTTGCCCCAATGAACCCGTTGACATATCAATACCTGGGATTTCGTTCATGCAAGGATGACCTTGGAGCATAGAACCAAGTTTTCTCAGGTCTTTAAGTTCTGTTGTATCAAAGAATCCTCTGAGTGCAAGAACGGAATATAAAGCGGGGCAAGCATGACCTTTTGAAAGAACGAATCTGTCTCTTTTTTTCATTTTAGGGTCAGCAGGGTTGATATTCATTTTTTCGAAATATAAATAGGTAAGAACGTCCGTAGCAGATAAAGATCCACCTGGGTGACCTGATTGTGCATTGTATATACCTTCAAGGGCAAGCAATTTCGCGTTCAATGAAATTTTTTTGAGTTCAGATAACTTTTTGTTAGTCATACAAAGTTATGTCCTTTCGTGTAAAAAATATAGGCATATTTATTGGATTTTTTCCAGCTTTTCAATAACTTCTTTAAAATAGTGTGGCATTTGTGCGGTAAGTGTAATTGTTTCTTTTGAAATCGGATGAATAAATGAAATATATTTTGCAAGTAAGCATTGTCCTTCAAGATGCGGGAATACCTTTGATTTGTTTCCGTAAACCGTATCTCCCAAAACTGGGTGTCCCAAATGCGACATATGAACTCTTATCTGATGTGTTCTTCCTGTGTGGAGAAAAAGTCTTACGTGCGTATATCCGTTATAACGCTTAATAATTTTTACATCAGTTTTAGCGTTTTTGGAATTTTCATATACGACAGCCATTTTCTTTCTGTCTGCAGGATGTCTGCCAATGGGTAAATCTATGGTAAATTCATCCTCTTTCAAGTTACCAACAACTACCGCTTCATACATTCTTTCGAAACTGTGAATAGCTATTTGCTCAGCAAGACCTCTGTGTGATTCGTCAGTCTTTGCAACGATAAGTAATCCCGACGTATCCTTATCAATGCGATGAACGATTCCGGGGCGTATATACCCGTTTATGCCTGAAAGTGAATCCCCACAATGATGCATCAATGCATTGACCAACGTACCTGAATAATTCCCGGGCGCGGGGTGAACAACCATGCCCTTAGGCTTGTCTACAACTAATAAATATTCGTCCTCATAAACAATGTCAAGGGGAATATTTTCGGGAAGAATATCCGCTCTTTCAGGCATCGGAATAACAACGGAAATTTCGTCGCCACTTTGAATTTTATAATTCTTTTTTTTATTTTTACCGTTTACAGAAACGAGATTTTCATCAAACAGACGTTGAATAAACGATCTCGTTTTATCCGTCTTGCATGAAAGAAAAACGTCAATTCGTAATCCTTCGTCAATTTTCGTCGAAATGAAATTCAAAATTTCATTTCTTTCCAAATCGTTTGTATTATCTGTGTAGAAATTATCAGGAATTTGATTCTTCGACATTGATTTCTTCTTCCAATGCGTTGTTTTCGGATTTTTTTGACGAATCGTCATCAAATATAAACAGAAGATAAATTGCGAGTAATGCGGCTCCAATTGTTACAAAACAATCTGCTACGTTAAATACAGCAAATTTAACAAATAGAAATTTGAAAAAGTCTATAACGTATCCTCTTAAAATTCTGTCTATCATATTTCCGATGCCACCTCCGATAAGCATCGATAGCGAAATAAGAAGAAGGGGGTGAGATTGTTTCCAAGAAAACAGAAAATATATCATTACACCAATGGCGACAGTTGAAAAAATCATAAATACCCATCTGTTGTCAGCAAACATTCCGAATGCAGCCCCTCTGTTTTCGACAAAAGATAATCCTAAAATTTTTGGGATAACAACAATTTCTTCACTTTTTGAAAGATTGTTGTATGCAAGAATTTTTGTAATCTGATCGAGAATTATTGAAAAAATAACAATTAAAGAGGATATTAAAATTGACTTTTTCTTTGAAAAAAATCTTGTTTTTTTATTTGTCTGATTCATCGGAATTTTTTTTTATGTTAAGAATGGAGAGTATGTCTCCTTCTTCTGTTTCCTTTTTAATTTCATCGGCAATTTCAGGTGTGACGGCGGTGTTTTTCTGTTCATCAAATTCTTTTATTTTTTTTGCAGATGATTGATAAACGGAATTGATAATTGTAAGATTTTCAGGCAAAACGAGTTCTTCGAGCGTACCTATTGGAAGGTTCTGAAGCTCATATATATGAGCTTTATACATTCCGAAGATTTCTTTTCTGAATTCAAGGATAGATGCTCTCATATTAAGCAGTTCATTTTTTTCTTCGTTGAGTTGGCTTTTGAATCTTGCGATAATTTCATCACAGCCTTCCTGAACGGAATTCTGAATAAAATCTGCTCTCTCTTTTGCATCTTTGATTATCTTTTCACCGATATTCTGGGATTTAACAAGAGTGCCTCTGATCGAATCTTCTTCGGCTTTTAATTCATCAAGTTTTGCAAGAACTGTTTTGAGTTTTTGTTCAAGTTCGTTGTTTGCATTGTAAACTTCGGTATATTTTTCAATTATAAAAGATATATGGTTATCAACGTCAGAAGGGTTGTATCCCATAACTGATTTTTGAAAATTCTTGTTCAATTCGTGTGGTGCTAACATAAATTACCTCTTTGGAGTAAAATAATAAAATGCGTTTTTCAAACGAAAAATAGCAAAACGTTTATTATAAGTGCGGTGATGGTAATTGAAAAATCTATTGGTATAGATTGAAATAATTCAAATTTCATCAAAAAACTTCTTACAGGGAAAACTACAGGTTCTGTAACACTATATATAAATAAAACGGGTTTAGATGGGGTTTCCGTAACAAAAAAAGACATTAAAACCCTGATAAGCAAAAAAAAGAACAGGATAGTAAGATAAGTTGATACAGTGTTAGAAAGCAATAAAAGAATATTTCTCATAAAATAAAGTATAAATCTCCAATATCATAATTTAAGCCGCCGCAAGCGACGGCTTAAACATTGTTTAGCAACTGCCGAAATAACTTCTTGTGTTAGAGTTGGTATTTACTTCGGGTTCAGAAGATGCTGCTTCTGTAATAAGAGGGGAAACAGCAACGTTTTTGGGAGCAAGGATATATGAGCTTTCAGAAAGTTTTGTGTAATTTGCTCCTAAAACGTATGTAGCACCAAAGAATGCATCTGCAAAACTTGCACGTATCTCAGGTCTCGTATCTTCAAAGTTAACCATGACAACCTGATTATTTTTAAGGCTGTCGAGAATAGTTGTAACGTTGCTCTTGTCGTCTCCTGGTTTGATTATTTTGATATTGATGCTTTTTGCATCTTCAAGTTTGGCTGATCCCGTATCTTTTTTAATTGTTTTGGAAGAATTTTTTACTGTTTCGTTGTTTTCCGCAACTACTTCTGTTTCATCTGCACCGTCGTTTTCTTCATCTTGCATAAAAAGTCCTTTAAATGAATCTAATAAACCTTTTTTTTCTTCTGCCATTTTTATTTTCCTCCGAATAATATATGTTTTATTTTTATTTTAAAATATAATTTCTTCTCCCGAAAACGAGAGATCCGATTCTTACCATTGAAGAACCGCAAAGAACCGCTTCCTTGTAATCGTCGGACATCCCTATAGACAAAATGTCCATATCTATATTATCTAACATTTTATTCTTAATGTCAAGGTGTATTTGAGACATTTTTTTAAAATTTTCGATAATTATATTCGAATCAATAGACGCAGGGGGGATTGCCATGAGTCCTTTTACCTTCAAATGTGGGAATTTTGAAAGTTCTACAAGAAAATTTTCTGCTTCTTCGGGAGCAACTCCTGATTTACTTTCTTCGTATCCAACGTTTATTTCTGCAAGAACGGGCATTGTAATATTTCTTTTTGCACATTCTTTTTCAATTTCCATAGCAAGTCTTACGCTGTCAACGGATTGAATCATATCAACCTTGTCAACTATATATTTAACTTTATTCCTTTGGAGATGACCTATGAAATGAAGTTCAACTTTATCTCTGTCAATTTTATCGTACTTTTCAAGAAGCTCGTTGACTTTATTTTCGCCTATGTGAGTTATTCCGCATGAAATAGCGTAGTTTATTCTTTCAGCATCAACACATTTAGTTGCAAGAAGCAAAGTTGCTTTCCCGTCGGTTGTCTTTCTTATTTCTTCAATCTTTTCTTTAATATCTATAAATTTGTCCATGATTTTTTCCTTGGAATTAAAATATAAACGTTATTTCGCTTTCAAAACGTTTTTTATGACTTTCCCGTGGTGAAGATTTGTTCCTTCGACAATAACCGCATCGAAAAGTGAAACCTTGTTATTGTCAGGGGCTGAAATGTTCGTTGAGTCAGGAACTGAACAAAGAATATATCCGTTCTTTTCCATAATCTGTGTAAAGGTCTTGAACTTTACAACAGTTTCATCAAGAATATAAACTCCTGCTCTGCTTGCACCCGTTGCATCGTAATCCATGTGAACCGCAGAGACAGGGAAGGCAAGTCCCGAACAAGTTTGTGCTGTAACGCTTATGGCTTGTTTTCTTGAAAAATTAAAATTATCAAATATAGAGTTTGTTGACATAACGATTATTTTTTTGTCATCTGTCAATGAATCGATTCTCTTTTCGACCTTCATCTGGATTTTTCTATCAGAAGCAGGAAAGTAAACGAAATATTTTTCATTTGGTGCGAGATTTATTGCATCTTCTGTTTTTAATTCGTAGGCGATATACCACCTTGATTTTTCTACTATTTTTCCAATTGTTTGCTTATCATCCGGATTTATATTTTTAAGATTTTCAAATGATTCGGATGAAAGTTTTTCAATTTCATCAAAAGTGAAAACTTCTTCAAAACCATCTGTTTCACTGTAAAAATATCCTGACGTTGGTGATTTCACAAAGGAAGTGGGCATTGAGGCAGAAGAATCAAGATTTTCCAATTCAATTTTATATGATGCAAGGAGTTCTTCGTGCTTTTGTGTGCCATTGAGCAGACAATATTTCAAGTCAATATCGTAAATGCTTTTTTTAACTGAGTCAAGAGCATTTTCAAGATTGCCTTTTTCTGAGTGAACGGATATTTCTGTAAGCCTTTCGCTAACGTTTTTGTCCAATAAAGGTACTGAGGGCTTTGTGAATTTAACTTCCGTCAATAAGTTCTCTAAATATTCTATTTCTTTTTTTATCCGTGTTATTTGCTCTTGCACTTTCTTTGCAGACGAATCAGAAAATATAGAAGCAATTTTCTGATTTGTACTGACTTTTTTTCCATCTTCAACGTCGTATACAGCATAACCGCCTTTGTCCCATGTCAACGGCTTTTCATCACGGAAGAAATATGCGGTTGAATCATAAGTCAAATCCATGGTGGTATAGTAAACGTTTTTGATTTCAAGTTCGTTTTCAAAGCTGGACAACGTATGAAGAACAAGATAAGCAAGTACGGAAATTGCAACAAAAGTGCTCGCTATCTGAAACATTATATTTTTAAACATATGTTTTAATTATATTCGACCTATCAATTATTTCATGGGCAGTATCGTAAACCGAGGAGAAGAAAACTGTTTGCCTTTCATGCAATCTTTTGAAGAAAGTTATTTGTCTTTTGGCATAATTCCTTGTCCCTTGAGCGATTTTTTGATATGCCTCGTCTTCGGATATTTCGTTTCTGAAATAGGGAAAGAACTCTTTATATCCAATTGCTTGGGAAGCCGTTGGAGTGTTTTCGATGCCTTCTTCGTAGAGTCTTTTTACCTCGTCAGTAAGACCCATTTCCCTCATTACGTCAACTCTTTTGTTAATACGGTTATAAAGAACGTCACGGTCATGCTCCAAGGTATATATTTCATACGGAAAAGGAGGAGAAGTTTTTCTGGATTCCTCATCCCAAAAAGTTTTGTTTTTTCCTGTAAGAATATGAATTTCCAATGCTCTGACAAGACGTTTTTTGTTATTCGGATGAATCATTAAAGCGGATTGAGGATCAATACTTTTAAGTCTTTCGAACAGCGCATCAGAACCAAATTCGTCATATTCATCTTCAAGTTTTTTTCTCAATTCATAATCACAGGGAACGTCTGTCAATTTTATACCTTTGAGAAACCATTCAATATATTGTCCTGTTCCACCGCAAATAATAGGTAAGTGATTTCTGCTTAGCACATCAAGAACGGCTTCGTATGCGGCGGAGCAATATTCATTTACGGAAAACGGTTCAAAAATACTGAGCTTGTCTATCAAATGGTGTTTTACTTTTTCAGTATCTTCTATGGTGGGCTTGGCGGTTCCAATATCCATTCCGACGTATATCTGCATACTGTCGCCTGATATTATTTCGCCGCCAAGCCTTTCCGCTAATTCCATTGCAATACTGCTTTTTCCCGAAGCCGTAGAGCCTGTAATGGCAATTATTCCGGGAAAATTTTTCATTTTTATTTTATTTCAGGCAGGCTCGCTGCAGCAACGGACTGACCGACTCTTCTTGAATTTTCATCAGGAATATGAAGCTGCATTTTTTCAAATAGTTCAGGAAATTCATCCTTGAGAACTTTTTTTGCATTTTCAAGAATCAGAACCCCGCCATCACCTGATGTTACACGCCCCATAATAAGAACGTGTTTGATATCGTAGAACATTGCGTAATACGCGAGAGCATAACCAAAGTATATACCGATTGTATCGAATATATCTTTTGCTCTTTGATCGCCCTCTGCCATGAGTTTTTGAACAACTTTGAGTTTTTCTGCGGGAGAGAGATTTTCTTCCAATTCGATTCCCGCAGCAGGTGCAAGTTTTATAACGCTGTCCTGTGAGAAATACTTAACACCACAACCGTAATCGCCAGACCATTCATCAACCATTGATTCTTTGTTTGCATCAACAGGAACGAATGCAAGTTCATTAAGCCATCCCGTAATATTACCCTTGGAATCGATAAAACCTGCGGCTTCGCTTGTTCCCATTGCAATTCCGAGGATATTTGTATCGTTAAGTTCCATAGCACCCGCAAGAGCCGTTACGTCCCCGTCATTTGCAACTTC
>JAZOCZ010000205.1:0-19981 GCA_045596755.1 Eubacteriales bacterium
TTTGCTCTCTTTGATATTTAAAATCATCATAACCGCAACGGATACGAGAGCAGAAAGAATTGAAACTATCAGCATTATAGTTAACGTAAATTTGTTATCCAAAAATCCGACTGCAAAGTTAACGGAATCGATAAAATGGAAAACAAGATGCATGAGGCAGATTATAATTCCGCCGTTTGCACAAATGAGGGCGAGGATAAAAAGAGGTGTTGGAATCTTCTTGTTATTTTTCATTTATTACCACCCTGAATCATGAAAAGTCCTGAATGAATACCATATCAGTGTTGCCTCTTGTGACATCCTGATATTTTTCGTTGACAATTTTTTCGCCTTGTACCATTATGGAAGAACGACCGCCGTCTAAGTTGTATGCAACGTCACATTCAAGATATTCCATGAATTCGGAAAGAGCAGACATTGTAACACCGTATGCCTGTTCACCTCTTCCGCCTGCAACAACGAAGCAGTAATGCCCTGGGCTGTAATATCCGATAGCCGTTCTGGGATTGGATTTTGCTATTTTTGAATAATCGGAGTTAAAGGAAGTGTATGCCTTTCCGTTCTCGTCAAGGAGGGGAGGACCGAAATCCCAGACATGCCATGCACCTTTTTCAAGTTCTGTTTGTGCATTGAAATCTTCGGGTGCCATTGTTACCATTGTACCGTCTTTGTAAATGATGCAAACGTCAAACTGGGCGATTCCTTTTCCGTAAAGAACGCCGTTTCTTATTGTAACTCCCTTGGAGTTGTATCCGCAGTAGTCACCGTTGATTGCAGCCACAATGTTGTATCCGTTGTTTCTGTAATGTTCAACCATCTGATAAATGGTGGATTTTTCTCCTGAACTTGGGGTGAGCCCCTTTGCAAATCCAACACCAAGACTTTCTATACGTTGAACGTAAATGTCCTGAACCATGTATAGTTTGTTTTTGTAATTTATTTCAGAAAGCGTAACGCTTACGTATTTGCTTTTGTAAACCGTTTCCGTTGAAATAACCTCACCGTCAGTGAAAATATCGTTTGCGGGTTTTTCATCCTCGGAAGTTTCAGTTGAAGATTCCTCTTCGGAAGTTTCAGGTGAAGATTCCTCTTCAGAAGTTTCAGTTGAAACATCGCTTACATCGGATGATTCTGCTTTTGAAGTTTCAAACAAAGAAGATACTTCCTCGGAATTATCGAAAACAGGAGGTTTTATATCCTCAACAGGTGTATCGGGACCCCAGCTTCTGACGTGGTCAAAATAAGCAAAGGTGAGAATTGAAACAGCGAAAATAAGTAGGTCCGCTATGACAATTTTAACAATGAGTTTTTTGTTGAATTTTCTTTTCATTTTTTCCTCTTTTGGTTATGACTATGAATTATTTAACGGAAGAATTTTCAGATGAAATTTCTCCGAAAGCCATTTATTCGGCTTTGAAAATAAATTTTTTCTGTATGAAATAATTTATTACGAACAAAACTATCTGTGTTATTATATAAGACAAGGTGAAAAGCCCCGTAAGGTTTCGCAATATAACTGTCAAAATGCTGTTGAGCACAAGTACGAAAGCGGCAAGAGAAAAATATTTAACCGCCGCGGAAGACGTTTTTTCCTTGGATTTGAAAACGAGTTTCTGGTTAAGTGAAAAATTAACTATACTGCTGAATATTCTTGCAAGCGCAGTAGCAAGAGCGGTTATAGCCGCTTCACCTGTGAAGGTGAAAAGGTCGAAGAAATTATAATTTTCCTTTGTGAAAACAAGCGGAAGAACGAAAAGAAAAATATGTGCAAGAGCAAAATCCACAAGAAATGATGCTATGGATGAAACGCAATATTTTATAATACATGAATAAATTTTCACAGAATCCCTTATGGGATGAAAATGGGAAGATGCATTTTCATCAATGTAAATAGTCTCTATTTCTATCTCATGTATCTTTATTTTATGCTTTGCTACGTGAAGAAGAACGTTTATTTCATATTCGTATCTTTCACCGTTTATTTGTGCCAATTCTGAAAAAAGTTCTCTTGAAAAACCGCGAAGTCCCGTCTGTGTATCGGAAATTCTAACGCCGCTTGCAAGAGCATAAGCGACAATAGTGATTTTGTTTCCGACTTTGCTTTTGAACGGAACGTTTCCTGTGAATTTTCTGCTGCCGATTACAAATTTTTCATTAGTGTCGCAAAGAAAATCCGCGAGTTTCGTTATATCTTCGAGTGTATGCTGACCGTCAGCATCCGCAGTTATTATAGCAGAGTATGAAGTTTCCTTTTCAACGTAGGAAATACCCGTTTTGAGAGCTGCACCTTTGCCTTGATTTACGGAGTGAACAAGAAGTTTTACATCGTGTAGGGAATTGAAAACATGGTCGAATTCCACTCCGCTTCCGTCGTTTACAATGATAACGTTATATTTTACCGAAAGAAGTTCATCTACTAATTTCAGAAGTTTTTCATCGGGTTTGTAGGCGGGTATCAGTATAGCAACGTTTTCATATTTCAAACTCATTTGCTTTTATGCCTTTCTGTCACTATTTTTTGTTTTTCTTTTTTGTTTTCGGATTGCGGAATTTAACTGCAATAAAACCGAAAACGGCTGAAAATATCAGTATGACGATACATATTTTTGCTGTGAATTTTGAAGGAGTTTCATTGGTTTGCGGGATTTTGCTTTCTGTTCCGATGGAAGGATTTAGTACGGATGTTTCGCTTACGAAGGATACGTTTATAACGTGGTCTTCACGTATGTCTGTTAAGGTGTATTCACCATTCCATTGTTTGTTGAAAAATTTTGATTCTCCGTTATCGCTTATCTCAAGTGGAAGACGATAGTTTTTGTCTGGAATAAGGGTAAACGATACAGAATCTCCTTTTTTTACATATAATTTGTTGGAAGGGGACACGTAACCGCCACCTTCAACGTTTACAGTAACTGTGAAATCTTCGGTAACACTGCTTTCTTCTTCACCGCTTTCGTTTCCTTTGGGAAGTTCTGCGAATATTGCTTCTATGTACATGTCTTCGGATTCAACAGTAAATGTTATTTCGTCATTGTTCCCAAGGTATACTCCGTTTATCGTAACAGAGTTAAGTATATATCCCTCGTCGGGGATAAAGCGGATTTTTTGAGTCGTACCTGAAAGAAGATATATCTCTGAAAGGGAAGCCGTACCACCCTTTGATGTGGAAACGGAGACTTTTTTATAATTTATCTTTTCACCGTCTTTAGCCCATACAGGCTTGATAACGGTGTTTATTTTTTTGATTTCGTATTCATCCAAAGGAGAATAAAGAACAACTCCATCGTTATCCGTCCAACCGCAGAACTCGTAGTTTTCAGCTGGGGAGGGAGGGGCATCCTTCAAAATCGTAATCTCTCCGATATAATGCTTTTGTTTTTCGTTTGTGTCGGCATAGGTGGCAAAAGCGTCAATCTTCAGATTGTCTTGTTTTTTAGTCCACGTTGCTTCAAGTTTTATATCGTTTTGAAGGGTTTCAATAACATCACCTTCGTTATAATAGAGGGTAATTTTTTCTCCATTTGAATCTGTGTAGGTGTATTTCCAACCGCCAAAGGAATAATCTCTGAAAGTAAATGTGTTAGCGGCAACCGTAACAGATTCTCCAAGGTTCACCGTTTGACTTTCAGGCGGTTCGCCTTTGATGAAGTCTCTCGGTTCAGCACCTGCGTAGGAGATGTAAATCCCTTTTCCGTAAGAAACGGTGCAGGTGGAAGCATCGTCGGAGTAGTCCTCGGAAATTATACTCTCTTCAGCCGAAATAGCGAAGGGGAACAAGATGCTGATTGAAAGGGCGAGACATAAAAGTATTGAAATTTTTGCGATATTACTTTTTTTGTTTTTCATCATGTTTTATATTTTACAAAAGAATGCTTAAAAAAGCCTTAATTTTTATTTTTCCCACTTTTTGCATAAATCGTTTATCTGTGACGTCAACTTGCTTTGTTCTTTGCTTTTTGCATATTTTTTGCGTTCAATAAGTGCCATGATCCTTCTTCCTGCGGCAAGAAGTCTGTCGTAAGAAGCAGAAACGCTTTTTCTTGAAAGAGAAGGAGCTTTTGTTAATTTAACCGTGTTACCGCCTTCTATGCAACGCATTGGCGAAAGGTCGTAGTATGCCCCGTTATAAGGAGCAACAGCTGGGAAGTCCAACTTTTTGACGATCTTTTCAGCGAAGGAATCACAAACTCCGTCACCGCCATGGTTAACAAAAACCATTTCGGGAGACTTTGTCAAATTCGACAGCCAATCAAGAAGCATATTCATATCGGCATGGCCACTTATTCCATCTATCGTTGCAATATTTGCGTTAACGGCTATTTGTTCACCCATAATGGTAACACGCTTCGCACCGTCGCAAATGATTCTTCCCAGCGTTCCTACGGATTGATAACCAACGAAAAGTATTGTACATTCCCGTCTCCAAAGGTTATGCTTCAGATGATGCCGTATTCTTCCCGCTTCGCACATTCCGCTGGATGAAATAATTACTTTTGGGGTGTCATCTTTGTTTATCTCAACAGATTCTGAACTTGTAACTGATAGATGAAGTTCGTCGGAACTTAAAATATTAACGCCTTTTTTCAGATATTCCAAGGTTTCCTCATCGTAGAAGTCCATAAGGCTTCCTGCCATATCCTCGGAATAAATTTTCGTTGCCTGAACGGAAAGAGGGCTGTCAACGTATACGGGTAAATTTTTATCAATCAGTTTTTCGTCTTTTAAGATATGAATAAGATAAAGAAGTTCTTGGGTTCTTCCTATGGCAAATGAAGGGATAATAACGTTCCCTCCCTTTGCAACAGTTGTGTTTATTATTTCTTTTAATTGAGTGAGATAATCTACCCTCTCGCCATGAAGTCTGTCACCGTACGTTGATTCAATGATAACGAAATCAGCTTCCGTTGGTTTCTTAGGATTTCTTATAAGAGGACGGTCAACGTTGCCAACGTCGCCCGAAAAAAGAATCTTTTTCGTTTCTCCATTTTCCAATACGGTTATTTCAATGCTTGCAGAACCGAGAAGGTGACCTGCATCTATAAATCTGATTTTCAGAAAATCAAATATGGTGTATTCTTCGTTGTATTTACAGGGAACGAATTGAGAAACACATTTTTTGGCATCATCCGACGTGTAGAGAGGAACGTATTCCGCTTCGCCTGAGCGACGTGCTTTTCTGTTACGCCATATAGCTTCCGATTCCTGAATGTGAGCGGAATCAAGAAGCATTATTTCGCAAAGCTTCTCCGTAGCAAGAGTCGTGTAAATATCACCTTTGTATCCGTTTGCTGTAAGATATGGAAGTTTGCCCGAATGGTCAATATGGGCATGAGTCAGCAAAATACAGTCAATTTGAGAAGGAGCGAGCGGAAAAGAACAATTTTCATAAGTGTCCGCACCCTGTTCAAGTCCGCAATCAATTAAAATGTTTTTTCCACAAACTTCAAGAAGGGTACATGACCCCGTAACCTCGTGTGCAGCGCCCAAAAATCTTAATTTCATTTTTAAATGCCCCTTTCTCAAAAGTAAAGATTAAATCAAAAAATTAAAATCCTAAAGATTCAGTGAGCCATTTTTTACTGAGTTCAACCCAACGTTCACAATGGGGATTTACCATTGGACTGTCTGGAGCATGAGCAGTAGTTATATTGCAATTTGCAAGTCCGTGAGGACCGTCGGGGAATATGTGGAGTTCAAAGGGAACGTTGTTCTTTGCCAATGCTTCGCTGTAAATAAGGGAGTTCATAATGGGAACGCAGGCGTCGTTTGCCGTATGCCATATGAACGTTGGGGGTGTTTCAGGCGTTACTTGTTTTTCAAGAGTAACTTTTTCAAGAGTTTCGGGTGAGTATTTTTCGCCAAGAAGTTCAGCGAAGGAGCCTGCGTGACTGTGGCTTGCGTCAGACGTAATAACGGGATATGAAAGAATAGCCGCATTGGGCTTATTTAAATCCTTTTCTATGCCAAGTTTTTCATATATGGCACTTTCTCTCCAAAGAGTTGAAATGGAGCCTGCAAGATGACCGCCTGCTGAAAAACCGATAACCGCTATCTTATCCTTGTCGATAAACCATTCGTCAGATTTTTGTCTCATAAGAGCAATACTTGCGGACACTTCTATGAGTTGTTCAGGATATGTTTCGGGAGCAACGCTGTATCTGAGAACGAAAGCGTTGAATCCCATAGAAAGGTAGTTAAGAGCAATAGGTTCTGCTTCTCTCGCAGATGCGAAAACATATCCACCGCCTGGAAGAACAAGAATAGCTGGATGTTTTCTCGCATAGTCAGTTTCAGGATTTGGATCAAGTATATAACAATCGAGAGTAGGTTCTTGTGTTGTGTCGAGATTGAAAAGCTCTTTAAGATTTAAAGTAAAAGTTTTCATTGTAATACTTCCTTTCAAAAGTTGATAAAAAACCTTTCTGCCTGTGAAAATATACTACTTCGCACATTTGCACATTCTATACAAGGTAGTATACCACAAACAGAAAGGAAATTCAATATATTTGAAAAATATATTTTGGAAAATAATAAACTTTTTACCGTTTAAAAGCAAACTTCAAGTTCGCTCTTTTTTGGTGGTATTATCAAGGGAAACGAAACTTCTTTGCCGTCTAATTTTACAGATGGCTTTCCTTTTTTTACGGTGACGTTCAAGGTGTAATCCCCAAGACTTATTTTGGCAGTATAAGGAATTATTGGTTTGACTTCAACGCATTTGAAAGCACCTATATATTTTTCCCCACCGTCTATAAAAGCCGTTCCTTTGAATTTGAGTCCGAGAACGTGTTCAATAACTGCAACGGAATACCATGAAGCCGCCCCCGTGTACCAACTCCAACCGCCTCTGCCCCCAAATCCTTCCGAGTAAACGTCCGCTGACAAAACGTAAGGCTCGTTTTTGTAAACGGCACCTTCTTGGACCGTTGTGCATCTTGAAAGCGGAGAGAGTTTTTCAAGAAGTATAAGTCCTTTTTCAACCTCACCGCATTTTATAAGAGCGATGGAAGTCCAAACGGCAGCGTGGGTATATTGCCCTCCGTTTTCTCTGACGTATGCGGGGTATGAATTTATATATCCTCCTGATTCGGTGTTTTTATCAAAAGGCGGTGAAAAAAGTTTTAACGTTTGTGTTTTTTCATCGAATAATTTATCGAAAGCATAAAGAAGTGCTTCCTTGCTTCGCTTTTCGTTTTTGCCGCCTAAAACCGCAAACGTCTGACAGAGAATATCCGTACCGCAGGCTTTTGTTTTTCCAACGCCGAAAACCGTTCCGTCGTCGGATACGCATCTTGCGTATTGTCCGTTTATAAAATAATTTTTTTCGATTTCCCTCTCAGTGATTGATGATTCTTTTTCTAATGTTAATCTATCAGATATGAAAGGGAAGTCCAATAAATTTTCGAATGGAAAAACATGAGATTCATTCATAAAAGGAACCATAGCTTCAATTGCCATTACGAGAAGTCTTGAAGTAAAAAGACTTTTTCCTTTTCCTTCTGTTCCCATTTTTGAAAATCCGTCGTTCCAATCGCAACAGCCCATGAGGGAAATTCCGTCTTCACGTTTTGCCAGCCCTCTGCTTAAAGCTAAAATACAATGAGTGTATAGTGACGCAGTTTCTTCTGTGAACACGGCTTTTTCGTATCTTTCGTTTTTTCCCGCTTCAAGAACTGAAGATTCAAGAAAAGGGATTTCTTCTTTGAGAATAGCCGCATCTCCGGTCAGCTTTATATATTTTGCCGTAACGTATGGAAGCCAGAGGAAATCGTCTGAGCAAGTTGTTCGCACACCTATATGCTCACTTCCAAGTTCGTGCCACCAATGCATGACGTCACCTTCTCTGTATTGATGGGTTGCGGCTTTTAATATATGATTTCTCACAGCGTTTGGCTTTGAATAAACAAGGGAAAGACAATCCTGAAGCTGATCTCTAAATCCGAATGCACCACCGTTCTGATAATAACCGGTCTTTGCGTAAAATCTTGAAGCGGCAGTCTGGTAAAACAAAAAAGGGAACAACTTGTCAATGTTGAATAATTCCGTTTCAAATTTGATTTTGGGAATAAATGAAAGGGAGAATTCTTCTTGAAGCGTTTTTTCAGCCAATGCGTTTTCAATACTTGATTTAGGAACGTCTGAAAATTCATCAGAAAAATCCCTCTCACCGAGTCTGAAAAGAATCTTTTGACCTGTGGCAAAAACTGTAATTTCTTCACTTTTGTTAAGTTCAAAAGGAATGGTATTCTGTGTTCCGAAAGCGGAGCAAAAACCCTTTACATTTTTACGGTTTATGCTATGACTGTCATAAAAGAAGCAAAAACTTTCCCTTTTATCCTCATGTCTTTCACATTGTATCACACTGCCACTGGAAGGAGTTTCGGAAAGTAACGGCTTAAAGTTGTACGCGGCTGAAATACCCTCTGAGGAAAAAGAAAGAATTATATATTTTTCCTTTTTGGTTTTCGATACGAAGGTACAAACGGAATATTTTATTCCGCTTATCTCTCCCTCGTATATGGCAACTCCGTTTTTACATTTGAAGGTTTTGCTGTATAAACATAAATCATAAAGTTTGTTTTCATAATAGGCGAAAATCTTTTCTCCGTTCTCTGCGTGGGGGGATTCATCGTAAGAAGTTATTTTCCCGAGCCTTGAATTTTCCGAAAAGGTGAATCCAAGGGAAGAATCCGTAACAACGCTTCCGAAATTTTTCCCTGAAAGAACGTATGAATACGGTTTTCTTTCGGTTAAAGAATCCTTGTGGAAAATGAATCCGCTTCCTTCGATGGATATATATTTGTCAGTTTTTTCACGTTGTCTTTCTTCCGCTTTTTTTGGGAAAGGAGTGATTTGCTTATTTTCCGTCTGTATTCGGTTTGAAACCGTTTTAAAAACGGTAAATGCTTCTTTCGAATCAAAAAGTTCTTTCGATGTCTTGACGTTCAGAAAATGAATACCGACGGATTTATTGATAAGACTTCCACCTCCCGTTTTGTTGAGAAGGGATAATAGTTTTTGTTCAGTTTTTCTGAAATAGAAATCTTCCTCGTCAAAGAAGATAATAAGGTCGTATTTTAAATGTGCTCTGTAAGAATAGATATATGCCTTGAAATATTGAATAAGTTCATTTTTGCATAACTCCTTGACGTATAAAGCGTAGATCGGATAATCTCCGCTTATTCCATGTTTCCAAAGTTTTTCTCTTATGGCAGTAAATCCGCCTTTGTCTATATATTTAACTTTTTTGAATAAAACCTCTGCTGCAATTTTGGAAAGAAAGTTTGGGTCAACTTGTGAAAATCCTTTTCTTTTTGAACTTCCGTAACGTTTTCCTTTTTCTGTGGCTGATTTACTTTGTTCCTTTGTTTTTCCAACGCCTATATAAAATTTGCAACCACCACCTGAAACTAAAGGAGCTTTTATAAAGCATAAAGGATAAACAGAAAAATCATCCTTTGAAAAATCCATTTCAGGAACTAAATCGAAAAGATTTCCTTTTTCAATATTATCTCTTGAAAGTATTGACGAAAAAGGCTTCTTTTCACATTGAACGCACACCGTGAACTTTGAATTTTCCGATGAAATAAAAATACAGTTATCAGCTCTCTCTATTCTCGTTTTCATCATTGAAAAGGATTTCGCGGAATAATACGTTCTGTCATCCGCCATTTGCGGTTCGAAGATTATAAAAGGGGAGTATTTCCGTTTTATATTGCTTTTAGTTTCAATTATGAAGCAATCCCCACGTTCCGAAATGCTGTAATTAACGCTGGCAGCAAAATCTCTTTCTGCTATAATGTGTGATGAGTGATTTGTGTCAAACTCAAAAGAACAGTGTTTACATTCCGTTTCGTTGTGTATAAGCAAAGGAGAAACGTATTTTACACTTCCTTCCGAATCTATGAACCCTACCGCCAATGAATGATTCAATTTGACGTTGGTATATTCAGTTTCGTTTATTGGAATTCCTCGGTATAAAAGTCCGACAGCACCTCCGTCGCATATTCTCATATCGAGATTCCCCGATGATAAAAGGGCAACTTTGGGTTCATCAGCTGATGGAACGGAAGTCATACCTTCAAAAAGTTTCAGGGAGTTTCTTGCTGCTTCCGTTTCCGATTCAGGATTTTTGAAAACTGGAACGTTAGTGGGTATCTTCTCTTTCAATAAATCGGAAGCAGAGTCCATTTTCAAGTCGGACATAAAACGGCGTATGAATATTCCGTCAAAGCATGCGTTTGCGGAAGAAATCATACTCATTCCCATATGATGTGACATATAACTTTTGACTATAGCTTTTCCATAGGTAAAATCAGCACTTTCGTAAAATCCGTATTGTCCGAAAATTCCTTCGTCCTTGAATCTTTTTAAATTTTGTAATGATGCTTTTCTGTTTATACAAAGAGTTAAAAATGAGGAATAGGGGGATAAAACCTTTTCATTTTTGGGGTATCTTTTCAGTGAAAGAGAGGGAACACCGTGAGCTTTGTACTGATAATTCAATTCGCTGTCAAAGGAATAAAAACCGCTTTCCGACATTCCCCATAACTTTGATATTTGTGCTTTTCTTTGCTGGTTGAATGCAAAATACAATGCCTCAAAGGAAAAAGAATTTTTATATATGGGCAGAAATAAAGTGGGCATAAAATATTCAAACATAGTACCCGACCAGGATGCCATACCGAGAAATCTTCCTTCACTGACAAGTGTTCTTCCCAAGGCTTTCCAATGTTTTTCGGGAACAAAATGGGAAGCAACGGCGAAATAGCTCGTAGTCCTTGCTTCGCTCATGAAAAGGTCATAACAGTTTTCTTCCATTTTCCCGTTTTTTACGTTCCTGCCTATTGTGAAAAGTTTTTTTCTTTTGTTATAAAGAGGGGCAAAGTCTGTATTTTCAATAAGCGTTTCAACTCTTTCCGAAAGCTCTGAAAGTCCCACGTCCTTAAGTCCCTCTTTGAGAGATACGAGCATAGTTACAAAATTTCCGCTGTCAACGGTTGAAACAAAGTGATCTCCCAATATTTCAAGAGTTTTAAGGTCATACCAGTTGTATAAATGCCCGTTCCATTTTTCGAGTTTTTCTATGGTGGCAACGGAATCAACAATCCGCTTTTCAAGTTCAAAAAGGTTTATAAATCCAAAATCAAAGGCTGCAAGACATGATATAAGATAAAATCCCATGTTCGTAGGAGAGGTTCTGTAAGCCACGGCATCCGTTGGTGCCGTCTGCACGTTATCAGGTGGGAGAAAATTTGTATTTTCGTTTACGTTGTCAGAGAAAAAATCCCATATTTTTCTCGAATAAAAAGTAAGTGTTTCCTTTTCTTCTTTTGTTATCTGAGAGTCTGTTTTTTTGCGTTTGGACATTAAAAAAAGAATAAAAGGTGTTATGATCCAGAGAATCCCCAAAGGAAAAAGAAATGGCTTTCCGCTTGAAAGTAAAATTGTACCCGATAAAACGTTTATAAAAAGTTTGTAAAAATATCCAAAAAGGTTATTTTTTGAAGAACGTTCGCTTTGACTAAAGGTTTTCCATTCAAGCAAACGCTTTTTGGAAAATAACATTCTGTAAAGACTTTTAAAAATTGCATCCGCCGTAACAAATGACACGTAAGGTATAAGTGCAATTTCATAAATCAAACGGAAGAAATTTTCCAAATATACTCCTGTGACCTGTGAATAAAACCTTCTGCCAATGACTGTGGTTTTGTTCAACGCTCTGAACGGAGCGAAAATAATAACGGAAAGGAAAGGAAATAAAATATAAAGTAATGAAAAAAACAACGCCCAATGGCTTTTTATCTGATTTTTTGAAAAAGTGGACAACAAAATAAGGACAAATGAGAATATAGGTGTTATATGTCTCAATATGTTGTTCAGAATCTTGAAGGATGAATACGAGGAAGCGGAGTTATTTCCAAGAAAGAAAAGATTCTGAACGTCACCTCTTATCCAACGGTGAAGCCTTGAATAATAGGAGAGGGCATTGGTGGGTGCATCGTCCGTTACGGTTATATCCTGTACAAGTCTGCAACGGAGAAAATTTCCTTCAGGCATATCATGGCTGAGAACAGTATTTTCGGGGATTGAAGGTTGAACGATTTTTTTGTAAAGTTCGACGTTTAAAAGACCTTTTCCACAGAAAATTCCGCTTCCGAAAATTGATTGAAAGCGGTCGTATGATGCACTTTCGTAGTTGTTCAATCCCCCGGACCCTGTAATAAAAGATTGAAACTTCGTTTGATTTTCATGAACCAGCCCGAATCTGACAGCCGGTTGAAAAACACCGTATCCCTTTTGAATTCTACCATTTTCAAAAACTGGAACGTTGAGAGGATGCAAAGCACAGGAAACTGCTTCCTTTACCGATGAAAAACCGATTCCTGTGTCAGCATCAAGGAGAAACAGAAATTTAACTCCAATAAAATTATCCTTTTCTCCTTCGTAATATTCAAAAACGTCTTTCTCTCCGCATATCAGATCTACCAACGAGGAAATAGCCCCACGTTTTCTCTCTTCACCATAATAAAGTGATTCATCCTCGTGAAAAACTCGGTTTCTTACAAGAGCTGTAAAACGGTTTCCATACTTTTTATTCAGTAAACAGATCCTTTGAAAGAGGTCATTCATTGTTTCCGAATCAAATTCGCTTATTCCTTCCGTTTTTGATTCGGGAAAATCTGCAAGAACGGTAAAGTATAAATTTTCTTCCATGTTGAGAAGATAAAAACGTTCGAGATTATAAGCAATATTTTGGTTTTCCTCTTTGCTTAAAATAAGATTTGAAATAACGACGGCCGTTTTTGCCTCCGTTGGAATTGAATCAAGTTCTAATCTTGGGCAAGGTTGCGGGGTTTCCGATGCAGACATAACCATATCGGAAAAATTCATAGCCGTAACCAAAACGGCAGGTACAGACAATAAAGCACCAAACCAGCCCAAAAGCAAAAAAGAAAAAGCTGTTGTAAGAACTGTAAATATAGCGGAGAGGGAGAAGAAAAGCAAGGCGGGAAGTTTATCCTCTTTGAAAAGGAGTTCGCCGATATTTACGCCTTTTTCTTCGCAATACACTGAAAGCAGAGGGGATGCATCCTTTTCGTGTATATTCTGACTATCACAAAATGCGGAAAACGTTTCTCTGTATTTGTTTTTTGTAAGGTTGTCCATTTTGTTAAAGTAAGGCTCATATTTCAAAAAAGTCTTTTCCGTTTTTGAAAGTTTTGATATGAAATTTTCAAAATCCCAATTTTCTTTTTCTCGAAGAAGTGAAATTACTGCAGGGAGAATACGAAGGTTTACGTCATCTGATTCCTGAATATCAACTTCGCAGATTCTTCCCGCTTCGTAAATACAAGATGCACCGATCAGGCTTGAAAGACCAAAAAGATCTTTGTAAGTCAGATAATGATTTTCACCAAAACTTTTCAGAAATGCGAAAAAATCTTCTTCGGAAACGCTGAATTCGTTCTCCGAAAGAAAATTATATATATGTGTAAAAAGTGGGGGAATCTCTTTTGCTTTTGCAAATTCCACGCAGTTGCATTCTTCAAAACTTCGGATTAAAACGTGATAGTTATCGTAAATATAACTGTATCCTGCGGAAAAATACGCGGAATTTTTCAATGCTTTTTTGTATGATGCTTTTATTTTTCCAATGGATTTACAGAGTAAACTTTTGTACGTTTCTTCTTTTTGGAAAAAGGAGAAAGCTTTTTTGAATTTCATAAAAAATCACCTCACTGTATTATCAACAGCAAGGTGTATTTTTAATCATTTATAAAACTTTTTTATTTTTATGAAAACAAGCCCCAGAATAACACCAAAGGATAAATAAAGGGATGTGTTTCCAAGAAGAACGAAAAGAGTTTTTCTGTCTGATTTGTATCCTTTTCCAAAGACGACGGCTTCCGTCTGTATTTCGCTTTCAGAAACAACTTTACCTTTTGAAGATATAATGCAAGAAATACCTGTATTTGCAGACCTGAAAATGTATCTTCCTGTTTCAATTGCTCTTATTATGCTTTGTTTCTGATGCTGATATACTGCCGCTCCGTCTTTGTACCATGAATCGTTTGTAGAAACGGCAAGAATTTCTGCGCCTTTTAAAACGTTTTCCCTTGCAAGGTTGGGGAAAACGGAATCGTAGCATACCAGAGGACCGTATTTAACACCCTTATGCGATGATATAATAACTGATTCCGTGCCTTCAATGTAAGTAGAAGCAAGGTTCAAGTCATTTATTGCAGGTATGATAGTTCCTATAATGTCAAGGGAGGGAACAACTTCACCAAAGGGAACTAAATGTCTTTTGGTGTAATATGGCGAAACAGTTCCGTCGGGATAAATTGCCATTATTGCGTTTATTCTTTCTTTTTCGCCCGCTTTAAGAATAACTCCAAACATAACAGTAACGTCGAAATCTCTTGCAATGCTTGATACGGTCTGATAGATAAGTCCGTTTTCTGTGTAAACGGCGGGAAAAACTGTTTCAGCCAATAAAACCATGTCTGCTTTTTCTTTTTCGAGATTTTCTCTTATCAACTTTTCATGGTTTGTAAGTATTGTTTTAAGTCTGTCTGCTTCCCATTTTTCACCCATGGCAACGTTTCCCTGAACTACGAGAACCTTTGCTTCTTCTTTTTTCTGTTCGGGCATTAAAAACAAGATACTTCCAAAAATAAAATTCACTGCTAAAACTGCAGATGCAGTTTTTATATATATCTTTTTGTTCGGAGTAATGAAATAAAATGACGCTAAACAGCAGGAAAATACCACAACAAACGTAATAATTCCGTTTCCGAAAAGGGAAGCGGTTTGAAGAAATGGCAAAAACTTAACGAGTGAAAGTGAAACGTTAACCCAAGGAAATGCAAGAAAACCAAGGGATTGAGAAAATTCAAATATAACCCATAAAGCACCGCAAGAAAGTGCATAAAACAAAGGCTGTTTTCTGAAATGCTTTGATATACCAAGAATAATACCACCCATGACACTATGAATGAGGGAAGATACAATCCAGCTGAAAATTACTATTATTTTACCTGTGAGAGGGGAGAAGTCAAATCCTTCAAATGGATAAAGTTTGAAAAATAATGTGTAAACGTTGATGAAACATCCGAAGAAAAAAGCAAAATGATAAATGAAACGTGATTTTCTTTCGTTTGCTTCTACGTTTATTAAATAAAAAAATCCAAACAGTGATAAAAATGTCAAAGGAAAAAGCCACTCTTTGAAAAAAGGAGCGGCAAATATCATTCCACAAACAAACGATGACATAATTCTATGAGCTTTGATAGAAGAAATAATCTTTATAAAGCTGTTTTTTAGAAAAAGAATCTTGTTTTCTTTCATGATACATTTATAACTGGGGGATTTTTCAAAATACCACAGCCCACAAAACCTTAAATTGCTATCGCGTTAAAATTTATAACTGGGGGATTTTGAAAAATCCCCCAGCCCCCAAAACTTTAAATTGCTATCGCGTTTAATGTTTAAGACATAACGCAAAAATCAATCTCTAAAATTGGTTTGCATAAACTCTTACTTATTCATGAAGCAATCAAAATAAAATATTTTTCGACCGTAGGGAGAAAAATTCCCTTCACTAATGCCTACTGCCTCTTGCCTGTTGCCTTATTTACTAACTACTTTAATAACACCGTTTTCAAAATAACCTGTGTATATTCTGCCATCAGCATGTGTATATGTTGCCATTTCACCGTGGACGTAATTTCCACTGTCGTCAAGAGTGTAGTTTCCATCCTTGTCAAGAATTCTGGTATCTCTTACGTCCCTTATATAGTTTCCGCTATATGAATCTCCCTTTGCATAGGTGTATACGCCTTTTCCATGTCTTTGGTTGTTTAAAAACTGACCTTCGTATGTGTCTCCGTTGGAGTACGTGCATTTTCCTGATCCGTTCTGAACGTCATTTGAGAAGTTTCCAAAGTATTTGTAATTTCCGTCAGCGGAAACGTATTCACCGTAGCCATTGAGCATATCATTTACGTAAGTTCCTTCATAGGTTTCACCTGCGGAGGAAACGAACTTACCAAAGCCTGATTTGACTCCATCTTTGAAGCTGCCTTCAAAAACAGAACCGTCGGAGTAGGTGTATTTTCCTGAACCGTTTATCTGATCGTTTGAAAAATCCCCAACGTAAACGTCTTTGGTGCTACCGTAGGTAAGAGTACCTTTTCCTGTTCGGTATATAACGTTGATGTCTCCAACGTAAACGTCACCGTTTGAATATTCAATAGTTTTTTTGTTGTAATCAATAAGGGCGGTCATACCGTTTGAATACTTGATTTTCCCCGATATTGGTTGTCCACTCTGTACCGAGCCTATAAAACGGGAACCATCACTGTACGTGGTGAATCTGTATCCTTGGGCAAGAATGACTATAATAGCCGTTATTATTATGAGAAGTGCAAAAATAAATGCGGCAAGCCATATTGTTTTTGCTTTTTTCTTAGCCATATTATTCGCCTTTCAATAAAAAACGTAAAGTTAAAGATTGAACATACTTAAAATGTCAGGGACAGCTGTTGCAAGAACAAGAGCAACTGCTAAAATCGCAATAAGAGTTATAAGAAGTTGTATAAACGTAATTTCAGAATTTCCGTATTTTGATTTAAGACGGTCTGCTGCTTCTTCGTTCACGTAATATTTCACGTTTTCTTTATCCTTTGATTTTGAAGAAATTACTTCAAAATAATCAGGTGAGAAAAAGAATTTCGTTTCAATTGATATTTTTCTGAAAAAACTGTTTTTTATCCCTAATTCAGAAAGCGACTTCGCCGATTTTTCGTCAAATGCTTCTGATTCTATCAGAGCGAGAACGAATTCACCGCGAAATTTTTTTATAAATGCAGTGTATGCAGAGGCCAAAATTACACCTAATATTAAAAATAAAACGGTAGTACCCAGTTTCTCGCTGTCAGAGTAAATTGAAAGTGACGCTATATTGTAAATGAACATTTTTTCTCCGATATGAAATGGCAGAAATTATCAATTATTTTCTGCCTCAAAAAAATCATTTCCGCAGAGAACTTTGAGAAGGGCTTCAAGATCGTCTGCATCTGAATAGTTCAGTTTAAGAGTTCCTTTTCCATCAGCTGTGCGTTTGATTGCAACTATTCTTCCCAAGGTTGAGCTGGCTTTCTTTTCAAGCTGTTTGTAATAACTTTTTTCTACGTCGTTAACTTTTTCGACGGGCGAGGGAGCTGTAAGAACGGATTTGATATATTTTTCTGTGTCTCTTACGGAAAGGTCATTTTTGATTATGTAGGTTGCACATTCCATGACGAAATCATCGTCAAATTTTCCCGCAACGGGAAGGAGCGATCTTGCATGACCGTATGTGAGAACGCCTTCTTCAACAAGCGAGAGAACGTTTGCAGGAAGTTCAAGTATTCTGAGAATGTTTGTAACGGCAGGACGGGATTTACCAACCTTTAAAGCCGCTTCTTCCTGAGTAAGATTGTATATTTCAATGAGTGCTTTGTATCCCTTGGCTTCTTCAACTGGGTTGAGATTTTCACGCTGAAGGTTTTCGATAAGGGAGATTTCAGCCGCTTCTATGTCTTCGACGTCGAGTATTATAACGGGAACTTCTGAAATTCCCGCCATTTTGCTGGCACGCCATCTGCGTTCACCAGCAATTATTTCATAAAAACCGTTTGTTTTTTTTCTGACTACAATAGGTTGAATAACACCGTGTGCAGAAATTGATTGAGCAAGCTCTGAAAGAGCACCTTGATCAAACTTTTTTCTTGCTTGTGCTGCACCAGGCTCCAGTTCGGAAACGCGTAACGTTACCGTGGTGTTTTTTTCGTTGTCAGATATTTCTGTGGAATTGTCTGAAAGCAACGCTTCGAGACCTCTTCCCAAACCTTTCTTCGCCATCGCTGTAACATCCTTTCGCTTCCTAATATTTTTTCATCCTGTCGTAAAGCTCTTTTGCAAATGATTCGTATGCCATAGCACCCTTTGAATATCTGTCATATTCGGAGATGGGCATACCAAAACTTGGAGCTTCGCTTAATTTAACGTTTCTTGGAATAGGAGTTTTAAAAAGTTTATCGTGAAAATATTTCTTTATTTCGTTCATCACCTGATAGGTGAGATTGAGTCTTCCGTCGTACATATTTATAAGTACGCCTAAAAGTAAGAGCTTTGTATTGTAAAGTTTGTTTATGTGATTTATGGTATTTGTAAGTTGCGATAAACCTTCAAGGGAATAGAACTCGCAAAGAAGGGGGATAACAACACCTTCCGCGGCGATAAGACAGTTAATGGTGACAAGCCCCAAAGAAGGAGGACAGTCGATTATAATAACGTCGTAATCGTTGTATACCTTGTCAATGGCGTCTTTCATTCTGAAATCACGTCTTGATTCGTTTACAAGTTCCAATTCAGCACCAACAAGGTCAATTCCCGAAGGAATAAGATGAAGGTTCTTGAAATCCGTCTGAATTATTGCATCTTGTGGCTTTATAGGATTTACAAGCAAATCGTAAACCGTTGCTTTTGCATCCTTTTTGGCAATACCCAAACCAGAAGATGCATTTCCTTGCGGGTCTGAATCCACAAGAAGCACCTTTTTTCCGCTTCTGGCCAGAAAAGCTGCTGTATTTACGGCAGAGGTTGTTTTACCGACGCCGCCTTTTTGATTGGCAAAGGCTATAACTTTCATGTAAAAATCCTTAAAGCAATAATTTGTCCTGGCGGACGGCTAATTTCGTAGTTACCTGATACCAATTTCCACATTCACACTCGATGGTGTACGCGATGACAGGCGTCAGGTATTAGTTCAGTAAAACCTTCCCCTTCGGTCAAAAGCGGTTTATTATATTTAGATTTAATAACAAAAGCGTTTTGACCGAAAGGAAAAAGTTTCATTTATTCCGAATTCCGAATTCCGAATTATTTATCTCATTTTTTGTCAACGAGAACTTTCTTGAGTTTAACGAATCTGGGAAGTCCGTCTTCTTTGGGAAGGTCGGTTTCACCTTCGATAAGGGGAAGAGCGTATTTGATGAATTTTTCGCTCATACCTGAGTTGTCCTTGTTGATCCAAGAAAGAGGAACTTTCTTTTCTGTGTTGGCAACGTCGGTAAGATCGAAAAGTTTGATCTGGCATTTGTATTTGCCGTTAACGTAACGTCTCTTGTAACCAACCATCTTGTCGGTGATACCCTCTACTGCGTTTTCAACTGCTGCTTTACCTGCTGCGAAACTTTCTTCGATATCTGTCTTGGAAGCACAGTGTGCTGCACAACGTTGGAGAAGGCTGAGTTCTATGCCACGAACCTTAACGTTGAGTTTCTTGTTGATTTTTTCAGCAAGTATTGCTGCAAGACCGCCAAGTTGGGGATGACCGAAGGAGTCAACCTTACCTGTGTCGGAAATAAGTCTGCCTCTGCGGTTTCTGATACCTTCGGAAACAGCGATAAGACATTTTCCCTTTTCTTTGTAAATAGCTTCAACCTGGTTAAGAAAATCCTTAAGGCAGAATGCTTTTTCGGGGAGATATACGAGATCAGGACCCTGACCCTTTGCAGATGCAAGGGAAGCGGCAGCTGTGAGCCAACCTGCGTTTCTACCCATAATTTCAACAACGGTGATCTGACCGTAATCGTAAACTGTGGAATCTCTGTAGATTTCCATCATGGAAGTAGCGATATATTTAGCTGCAGAAGCGTATCCGGGGCAGTGGTCTGTTTTGTCAAGGTCGTTATCAATAGTCTTGGGAATACCCATAACTCTGCATTCATAGCCGTTTTTGAGCATGAATTTGGAAACCTTGTTGCAGGTATCCATGGAATCGTTTCCGCCGTTGTAGAAGAAGTAACGAATGTTATACTTCTTGAAAACTTCGAGAATACGTTTGTAATCCGTGTCATCAACGTCAACGTCCTTGAGCTTGTAACGGCAAGAACCGAGAGCAGAAGAAGGAGTATATTTCATAAGTTCG
>JAZOCZ010000206.1:0-5377 GCA_045596755.1 Eubacteriales bacterium
GGTAAAAATCCGAAAGAGCATAGCGGAATAAAGGGCGGACTTTTAGCATTTACAGGGTTCTGTGTGAAAGGCTTCTGCATAAGCGGAGTCCTAACATATACCCTGCTTGCTTTGATGCCATATTAACGTAAAATTGAAAACCTTTCGGTATTTGTGAAATAACCACAAAACCGAAAGGTTTTTTTCTTTAAATCTTAAATTAAAAGATATGTGTTTCGGGATAGTTGTGCAATGAATAAAAATATGAATATATGCATAAAACTGTGGTTTTAATTATATTTTTGTATAAATATACATAATTTGCGATTAAAAATAGATATTTTTTTACAATCATTATGTCAATATATATATTGACAAAAGGAGAAAAAAGGAGTATAATCTTTCCATAATAAAAAACAACTTGGTGCGTGTGCATCAATAAAGAAAAGGAATAGAAAAATGGAAAAGAAAATCAAAAAAGTAGTACTTGCTTATTCTGGTGGACTTGATACGTCTATCATCATTCCGTGGCTTAAAGAAAATTATGACAACTGCGAAGTAGTTGCGGTTTCTGGTGACGTTGGACAAGCCGACGAACTTGACGGTCTTGAAGAAAAAGCTCTTAAAACAGGCGCTTCAAAGCTTTATATCGAAGACCTCAAAAAAGAATTTCTTGAAGATTACGTTTTCCCAACTCTCAAAGCAGGCGCAGTTTACGAACAGGATTATTTGCTCGGAACTTCCTTTGCACGTCCCGTTATCGCAAAGAGAATTGCTGAAATCGCAATCGCAGAAGGTGCGGACGCTATCTGCCACGGCTGTACAGGCAAGGGTAACGATCAGGTAAGATTTGAGCTTACTATAAAGGCTTTTGCTCCCGATATGAAAATTATTGCTCCTTGGAGAGAATGGAATATAAAATCCAGAGATGAAGAAATCGATTATGCAGAGGCTCATAACATTCCTCTCAAAATAAACAGAGAAACAAACTATTCAAAGGACAAGAACATCTGGCATCTTTCCCATGAAGGTCTTGACCTTGAATTCCCCGAAAACGAACCTCAATACAATAAAGAAGGCTTCCTTGAAATGGGCGTTTCTCCCGAAATGGCTCCCGATAAGCCTACATATGTAACAATCGGCTTTGAAAAGGGTGTTCCCGTTTCTATCGACGGTGAAAAAATGGACGCTGTTTCCTTGCTTCTCAAGCTCAACAAGCTGGGCGGAGAAAACGGTATTGGTCTTGCTGATCTTGTTGAAAACCGTCTTGTTGGTATGAAATCGAGAGGCGTTTATGAAACTCCGGGTGGAACTATCCTTTATCACGCACATAAGGTTCTTGAAACAATAACTCTTGACAGAGATACAGCACATTACAAAGAATTGGTTGCTGCAAAATTTGCAGAGCTTGTATACTTCGGTCAGTGGTTCACACCTCTCCGTGAATCTCTTTCCGCTTTCGTTGATAAAACACAGGAAAATGTTACGGGTGAAGTTAAACTTAAGCTCTACAAGGGTAATATGATAAACGCAGGCGTAACCTCTCCTTATTCTCTCTACGACAGCGAAATCGCAACCTTCGGTGAAGATGACGTTTACGATCAGAAGGATTCTGCAGGATTTATCAACTTGTTCGGACTTCCTATAAAGGTTCAGGCAATGATGAATCAAAAGAACAAAAATAAATAATTATGGATAAACTTTGGGCTGGTAAAAGCGCATCTGAACTTGATGCGCTTACAGATAAATTCAATCGCTCGTTACCTTTTGATAAGGCGATGTTCAAAGAGGACATAACGGGTTCCATGGCTCATTCTGCCATGCTTTGTGCCAAAGGCATAATAAGCGAAAACGATTATCTTAAAATAACCGAGGGGTTAAAGGGTATTCTTTCTGATATTGAATCGGGTTTACTCACCTTTGACGGCGGTGAAGAAGATATCCACAGCTTTGTTGAGCTTACCCTCACTAAACGTGTAGGGGAAGCAGGTAAGGTGCTTCATACGGCAAGAAGCCGTAACGATCAGGTAGCTCTTGATTTGAGAATGAAATTGAGATGCGATGCTGAAAGAATAAAAGAACTTCTTGAAAAGTTAATTTCCGCATTTGTAAACAAAGCGGAGGAAACGGTAGACTACGTTGCCCCTGGGTATACTCATTTGCAACGTGCTCAACCCATCAGCTTTGGTCATCAGCTTATGGCTTATGCAAATATGTTTCTCCGTGACCTTGAAAGAGTTGAAGATTGCTTGAAACGTATTAACATATCTCCTCTTGGTTCTTGTGCGTTGGGTGGAACAACGTACGATATTGACCGTTTTATGACTGCTGAAGCATTGGGCTTTTCCCGTCCTTGTTCAAACAGTATTGACGGTGTTTCTGACAGAGATTTTGTTGCAGAATTAGCTTTCGTCAATTCTCTTATAATGACTCATCTTTCAAGATTTTCAGAGGAATATATTCTCTGGTCATCCTTTGAATTCAAATACGTTGATCTTGACGAAAGATTTTCCACGGGGTCAAGTATTATGCCCCAGAAGAAAAACCCCGACGTAGCGGAGCTTGTTCGTGGCAAAACGGGTAGGGTATACGGCTCTCTTATGTCGATACTCACAGTTCTCAAAGGCTTGCCCCTTGCGTATAACAAGGATATGCAGGAAGACAAGGAAGGCATTTTTGACAGCGTTGAAACAGTAAAGATTTGTCTTGAAATCAGCGCAGAAATGCTTGCTGTTACGGTTTTCAATAAGGAAAATATGTATACAGCCGCATCCCGCGGATTTATCAACGCAACTGACGTTGCGGATTTCCTTGTAACTAAAGGACTTGAATTCAGAAACGCATATAAGATAACGGGAAGAATAGTCCGTGAATGTATCGCTATGGGAAAAACTCTTGAAGAACTTTCCATGGATGAATATAAAAATTATTCTCCCTTGTTCGATGAGGGAATATATACGGCTATCGACCTTACAAAATGCGTCAAGGACAGAACTTCCTACGGTGCCGCAGGCTTTGATTCCGTAAAGAAACAGATTGCGGAAATGCGTGAAATAATAAAATAAAAGTGTTAAGGCAGTCGCAACGCGACTGCCTTGATTTTTAATGAATAAATATTCTTTTAATTCGAAAATGAGTTCGATACCAAAATAATGTATTGCTTGCTACAATTTTCAAGGCGAATTTACCAAACAAACGTTGAGATTCGAAAACAATATTTTTTATTATTTCTCATTTGGAATTCTGAATTGACTATGTTAAGCATTGAGATCGCTTTCACAAATTGTTTACAATTTCATTTGCAATATGTATTGACAAAGTGAAAAATTCGTGGTAAAGTATTAGCACTTAAGAAGAATGAGTGCTAAAAAATCCACGAAACAAATAGCACACATATAGTGCTGAAAATATTTGACATTGTTTATTAGCTATTTGATAGATATATGAATTTTTGGAGATAAGGAGACGGAATGGAACTTAGCGACAGAAAAAAACGTATTTTAAAATCCATAATCGATGCGTACATTTCCTCGGGAGACCCCGTTGGCTCTAAGTTTCTTACAACACATTCTGATTTTACAGTTTCAAGCGCAACTATAAGAAACGAGATGAACGAGCTTGAAAACATGGGATATCTGGAACAGCCTCACACGTCGGCGGGAAGAATCCCTTCTCCCATGGGTTACAGAGCATACGTTGACGGTCTTATGGAAAGATACCGTCTTCAGCTTGAAGAAATAAAGCTTCTTGACGAGCTTATGAAGTTTAAAATGGCTGAAATGGACAGCCTTATGGAAGAAGCGGGGCGAGTTCTCTCAAACATTACTGATTATACGGCGTTTACAGCCATAAGCAGACAAGGGATAACAGCAAAGCGTTTTGAAATAGTTCCAATTGATTCGGAAAACATTCTTATTGTTATGATATGTGCTGACGGAACGGTCAAAACGCAGATGACGGCACTACCCGTAAGCTTCAGTACCGAGAGCCTGAAACGGCTTGCAGAAGCACTTAACGTTTATCTTGTTGGTATTTCGGCTGATAAAATAAACCTTTCCGTTATTATGGCGGTTGAAGGCAGGGCAGGGAATGACAGTGTGCTTGTATCTTCCGTTCTTAAATGTATATACGGAATGATGAAAGCCGATAAGGAAGCAACGGTAAATTTTGCAGGAATTCCAAAGCTTCTTAATTACCCTGAATTTTCGGACGTAAGAAAAACCAAAGAGGTGTTAGAGCTTCTTGACGATAAAAAGAGCGTTTTGAAAACGGTTCTTGATTCAGAGCCTGGAAAAACGTATATACTCATTTCAGGTGAGGAGCATGATGCTGTTCCCGAAGATACCAGCTTTGTATTCCGTCCGATTTCCGTTGACGGAGAAAGCGTTGGTGCTTTAGGCGTTATAGGTCCTCGCAGAATGAATTACAGGAAGGTTATTGCGAATCTGGAATATATCGCTGATAGCCTGACGGACGAAACTTTAAGAAACAATGATGAATAATGCGTTTTCAAGCAAAAGAAAATGTACGAAAGGGACAGAAAATGGCAAAAAACAAAAAAAATCAGAATGAAGAACCAATTTCCGAGGAAGTAATGGAAGAAACCACTGAAACCACTGAAAACACAGAGGAAATCGAGGTGGAAATAGACCCCGAAGTAAAAAAACTGACGGAAAAATGTGACGAGCTTCAAGATAAATACCTTCGCCTTGCGGCTGAATACGATAATTTCAGAAAACGTTCCGTAAAGGAAAAGGAATTGACGTATTTCGATGCTTTTGCAAGAGCAGTTTCAGGAATGCTTCCCATTGTTGATAATATTGATAGGGCAACGGCTTTTGCAGATGCTGAATCTGAAATGGGCAAGGGAATAATAATGCTCCAAAAGCAAGTTTATGATGTCCTTGAAAAAATGGGTGTTAAAGCGATGGAATCCGACGGTGCGGAATTCAATCCCGAGCTTCACAATGCGGTTATGCATGATGAGGACGATTCGGATAACAAAAATATAATTGTAGAAACCTTTCAAAAAGGCTATATATACGGTGATAAAGTCATCAGACACGCTATGGTAAAAGTATTAAACTAACTTTATTTATATAATAGGAGGAAAAAATTATGTCAAAAATCATTGGTATCGACTTAGGTACAACTAACTCTTGCGTTGCAGTTTACGAAGGCGGCGAACCCGTTGTTCTTACCAACTCCGAAGGTGAAAGAACGACCCCTTCCGTTGTTGCATTTTCCAAAACAGGTGAAAGAATGGTAGGTCAGGTTGCAAAGCGTCAGGCTATCACAAACGCTGACAGAACTATATCTTCCATCAAAAGAGACATGGGAACAGACAAAAAAGTTGCTGTAGACGGCAAAAATTATACACCTCAAGAAATCTCCGCTA
>JAZOCZ010000207.1:0-3295 GCA_045596755.1 Eubacteriales bacterium
TCGCATACTCTCCGATCTCGCGGCATATCGCAAAAAAATCGAAGAATATGCAAAAGGTATTCGGGAGCTTTATATGGATAAGGTTAAGGGCTTGATAACCGAAAGCGACTTTGTGGAACTGTCGAAAGACTTTACCACACAGAAAGAACGTCTTGAACGTGTAGTTGCAGACGGTGAAAAACAGTTAGCCGAAATCGACGACAAAATTGCGGTTGGTGATAACCGCCGCGAACTCATTGAACAATACACAAACTTGGAACACCTTAACCGCGAAATCGTAGAAACGCTGATTGATTACATATCTATCGGCAAGCGAATCCCCGGAACAAGGAATGTTCCCATAGAAATTCATTGGAATTTCTAAAAAGTTTGTTCTTATATGATTGCACCAGAGCAAAAAGCAAGAAAGACCTACGACAACATTCTCCGTTTTGCTCAGGACCCCGACGTAATAGACCCTATCCGTTTCCTCAGAGAACGCGAATTGGTACATTTCCAACGCTTTGGCGATGCACTCCGTATAGTTCAGGATAACTTGGATTACAAAAATTTCTACGCCTTCAACCCCAGCTTTGATATGGACAGAACAAGGGCGTTTGACTGATAAACCAAAGTAAAAAAAACAGATAAAACAAACAATTTGTCCAAAAAGACAATTTGTTTGGAACAAAAAGCAAAAGCCCGCCATTCTGGCGGGCTTGAATTATTTAATTAAAGAATTATGCTGCAAATTGGTCATCAAAAACGCTGAGAGCCTCAACGCTTTCAAGTTCTTCATAATCTTCAAAAATGTCTGAATCATCAGAATCGGCAGAACCGCCCATTCCTCCAAACAAATCTTCGGGAAGACCCGCTTCTTTAAGTTTATCAATCAAGGTTTGTGGGTCGAAGTTTTCAAAAACTTTCATAAGAGCTTCCTCGTCTGAAACAGAAATAACCTTGCTCTCATCGGGAAGAACGGGAGCTTTATATGCTGTTTCTTCTGCTTTAACAGCAAATTTCACACAAAGCTTATCCTTGGAATAGATTTCCAAATCACCGCTATTATCGCCAGCGATGAATTTTATTTTCAAAGACTCTACGAAAGAAGCTACTTTTTTATCCATTCCATCCAAAAGTTTATCGATTCTACCGCCAGCGGAAACAGAAAATTCTCCGCTAATTTTTCCTTCAGTATCAAGAGCTTTAAGATCGAATTTATCAACACCAATTTTCAAGAGTTCGTCATCGTTTTCGTATATTGTGTAACTTCCATAAAGCTTATTTGATTTAATAATGCCTTTTCCTGAGAATTTAAAGCTTTCTTCCTCATCTGCAAATTCGTCCACAAAACGAAGTTCGGTTGCAATTTCGGAGCCTTTTCTTATAATTCCGACAAACATCTCGCTCATGTTGTCCTTTATCTGTCTTGCGACGATCTTACCAGTTCCGTCTACGTAGTTTTTGATAACCGTCTTATTTTCTCTGTCAAAACTATACTCAACAACGTTTTCCATGTCTGCTATATATTCTTCAACAGCCTTTTTAAAACCTTCGTACGTTTCGTTTTCGTCTTCGCCGATAGCCTTTGAAAAATCCCTTATAATTTTTTCGATATCCTTATCCTTTTCAACTTCAACCAAAACCGCTTTTACGATTTTTTTGAAATCAGCCTCATCCATTTCATAAGAAATAACTGTGCAGGATTGAGTAACACCATTGATCGAAAGATCTTCGGAAGTCTTTTCAACACCGTCAATGTTTTTTATTGCAACGTCAACGTAATGGGAAAGAATCTTTTTGAAAACTTCTTCGGAAGGAATTGCTTTAAGAAATTTTTCCATACTTTCATTATTGAAAGCGGACAATATATCATCGGGTTGTTCTTCACCGTAAACACTTTTCAAATCCTCGGCAGATATCTTGATAACCTTATCTGTTACAAGTGGTATCGAGCAATATATATCTCCATTTTTTGAATCAGCAACAAAGTCCACACCGATGATTTCTTTTCCGTTGAGCAATCCTGAAAGTTTGCCATCGGCAATATCCTTCGAACTGTTTGATTCGATCTGAAATTCAACGCTCTTCAACCATTCAAGTTCAGAAGCAGAACCAAGGATGAGATTGTAAACGTCAGCTATTCCCTCTCCTGTTTCAACCTTGAAAGACCCCTTCGTTCCGATTTTATAATCATTTGTCATTTTATCAACGTTGATAAAAGCATATACAGAGGAAGCTGTTTTCTCAATATTTGTTTCTTCAACGTAGGCGTAATATTCCTCAGGAGTTTTGAGAGTTTTTGCAGTAAAGTTTATTATGTTGTCCCAGAACAAAAAAGCGAGAACGCCCAAAACGACAACTACGGCAAGAACTGAAAGTAAGGCTACTTTTATTGATTTTTTCATAATTTGCCCTCCAATAGCACATTAGATTTTCTATAATACATTTTATACTATTATATCTTATTTGTCAATGGTTTAGAAACAAAATATTTAAGGTAAATAAAAAAATCCCGCTGGCAGACAGCGGGACAACATCAACTATTTTTTATCATTTCCATATACGGTAAAACTTCGAATCCGTTCTTTTTGTAAAGAGATAAAGCAGATACGTTTTCTTCCTCTACCTCAAGACGAATAACGCATTCTTTATACTTTTCTGAAATATATTTAATAAATTTGTCACCGACTCCAAGACCTCGGAACTCCTTTTTTATATACAGATCCTCAATCCAGATTCGATTTTTTCCCGATTCCGTGGAAAATCCCTTTGATATCATTGCGTAGCCAGATATTTTACCCTCGGTTTCAAAAACATATCCCTCAAGGAAAGGGTTATCGCCAACGCATGCTTCCACATCAGCGTAAAATATTTCATCAGAGCCGTTGCTCAACACAGCGGGAGAAGAATAAAACTCTCTCATCATCTCCACAACCATAGAAGTGTCTTCTGATTTTATTTTTCTTATTGTATGCATTTTAAATCCTGACAGCTTTTTTATTTTGGTAAAAATATCTTTTTATTTTCCTTGCTTTCACGGTAAAGAACTATTTTTCTGCCTATAGTCTGAACCGCATCACATTCGAGGAGTTGGCATAATGCATCAGACAACTCTCTTGGTGTATATGCACAGGTTTCAAGCACAGTGATTTTCACAAGCTCTCTTGCTTCCAACGCATCGGAAACGGTTTTGAGCCAATTTTCCGAAACTTCACCTTTACCCATTTGTATAATTGAATCAATTCCGTTTGCAAGCCCTCTCAAGTAAGCTCTTTGTTTTGTTGTAATCATAATTTCTCCTTAACTAACATCC
>JAZOCZ010000208.1:0-5586 GCA_045596755.1 Eubacteriales bacterium
TTGACTTTTTAACTTTAGCAAAAACTTTTAACTTTCAATTTTCAATTGATTTTATCCCTCAATTTTATAAGTGCCAAGGAAGTGACCTTTGATTCTCAGATAGTCTGTGGAGTCAATAGCACTGTCTTTGTTAACGTCACCTGCAACAAGTGCTGCGCCTTCAAGGGTATAAGTGCCAAGGAAATGACCTTTGATTCTCAGGTAGTCCGTTGAGTCAATAACTCCGTCATTGTTAACGTCGCCGAGAAGATATTTGTTTTCCGTATCAGGTGAGGGATTGATCTTTTGCGGAAGAATCCACACTGAATCATATGTTTTAAGTGGTGTTTCTCCGTCCCATTCGGTTGCTGTTTCTATTTTATTTTTTCCATCACCCGAAACATAAACAACACCTTTTGCAATGGTAACTTCATCGTTGATAAACTGCCACCATCCACCGCCATCAAAGGCATGGAATTCTCCACCGAAAACATAAACTTTTGTTTCACCTGCAAAAACACCTGCCTGTGAAGTGTTGCAGTAAAGCTCACCACCATTCATCTGAAGTCCCTCAACGTCCATACAGCAGTATATATCAGCATCAATATAAATTGTTCCGCCAATAATCGCAAGCCAACCGTTTAAATTGATTCCGTTTGGCCTTGCTAATTTTGAATTAGAACCAATTACATCCAAAGAACCTTCGCCATCGATATAAAGCTCATGTGTATCTTCGTCTTTCTCAAAGCTATCACTAATAGATGAAACAGTATTTTTTCCTGTTATATCAATCATTAAAAAACCTTCGTTGAAAATAATATCTGCATTTCGGTCGATGAAATTAACAAAATATAAAACCCCATTTTTATAATATACATAGTTATCATCAGGTTTTATATTAGTTACTGTTGATGCTCCTTTTACAAGATAATTTCCATCTTTCAAAGTTACATTTCCAATATCAACCGTGTGAGTTTCGTTATTATTTGTTGCAATATAATCTTTTTCAAGAACTCGGATTTTAAGATTTAAATCCTTGGTGTAATTGGTAACTAAATCGTTTCCAATATAGGCAGATGTAGATGTATCGTCAAATTCGTATGAATTACCTGCTTTAACAGTAACTTTCAAACGATACTTTTCTCCTTCTATTAAAGTATCATTGGTTTTCAGATAATAAACTTCATCGTTTTCTTTGAGCCAAAGCCATTCAATACCTATTATCTCTGTATATGGACTATCTGCCTTTCCTTTAAAATCGGGAGTGCTATTTGATTCGGGAGCTAAAATATCAGCAATATCTATATAGCTTAATTTTTTAGTCCTTGAAAATTCTACCCAATCATAACCGGCACTTTCTTCTTTGTCAAAGGGAACTGAATTATTTCCCGATGCACTAAAAGACCCTTTGCCTTCAACCGAGCTATATATAATCTCTCCGCCGTTTGTATAAATAGCACAATAACTTTCAGGGAATTCAGTATTATCTGAAACTATCTTCACATGGCTGTCATCAATAATTATGTTACCGCTGGAAAACAACCCCATTTCCGAGACGCTTATATCCACATCACATCCGGAAAAACTTATGTTACTGCCATTTATATATGTATGCATTCCACGAATGCCCCTCATCCTTATAGATGCGTCATATGCATATATTGAGGATGTTCCCGAATGTATACCGTAAGAATACTGGGAATATATATCTAAAAATACATCATCAACGGTAATTTCACCAACGGCATATATGGGTCTTTTGGCTTTCAGATAACATCTTCCGTTGCCATAGATCTCAATATCACCGTCGGAACATATGGCGCGAGTTGTATAAGAAGCGTGTTTTCCAATGAGTGAACAATCCCCATTGATTACCAAAGACAAAGAGTTTTTGCTGTATATAACAGTTGGATAAAGAATTGTTGTGTATTTATCATATCTTTCTTCACAATAAAATCCATCTCCTGTATATGAGTAATCGTTGAGAATAAGTTCAGAACCATTGTAAAAAGCATATCCTTCATCAGGCATACTTTCCTGTGTCTCTGTTGCTCCAACAGAGAGATAATCCCCCTTTTTCATAACTACTCCGCCAACGCAAACAACATTTTCTTCTGCCAAAACTTCGGGAACAAAAGCAGAAAAGGGAACAACCGACATCAAAAACAAAAATGCAAATGTAAAATACAGTAACCTTCTTTTCATATTTTATCTCCTTATCATTTTAATTTTTTTATTTTCTATACTGATTATACACTATTTTTTTCAAAATGTCACTAGTATAATTAATATTTTTTTGGATTTTTTTATAAATTTTAAAAAAATTTCGTCCCAAAAAACAAAATACAGTCTTCGGTGTTTCCCAAAGGCTGTATTTTTGTGTTTATTCTTCGTTTTTCTTTTCAGGCGTGACGATGATAAGATTTTTTTGTGCAACGGCAATAAGAAGCTCCATTCTTGTCCGATATCCTGTTTTGTCAAGAATCTTGCTTAAGTGCCAACGAATATTGGCTTTTGTGCAACCTAACATCAAAGCGGCATCTTCATCAGACGTGCTTTGCATCAATGCACGAAGGACTTCAAGCTCGGAATCGGTCAATTCATAGCTTGTAGCAAGTCCTAAACGAACTTCGGGTGTTTTATCTGGGAAGATATGCTCGCCCTTCATGGTTCTGTTCATTACTTCTATCAGCTCACATTGACTTGCATCCTTATACCAAAAGCTGTCGGCTTTTGCGTTTTTTGCCCTCTCTATAAACGTATGTTCTGCCATAGAGGTTACTACAATAACTTTTATTTTAGGAAATTTCTTTTTAATAACTCCGCAAGCTTCAATGCCGTTTTCGTCACGTGCTGTGCAAACGTCCATAAGAATAAGGTCTATTTGTTCACGCATACAAAAAAGTTCTGCATCGGCTGCGTTGGTGATAACTCCTGCAAGAGCGTAGTTTTCGCTTGAATTGATAATGGCTTCCATATTTTCCTGAGCCATTTTCTGATCTTCAACTATAAGCACTTTTGTCATAACAAACCTTCTTTCTTTTTGGGTATAGCTATGGTCAATCTGAACGCTGGGAAAGAATCAACCGTCATTGTTCCGCCTGAACGTTCAACTCTGCGGCGTAAAGTGGAAAGTCCTCCGCCTTCAACTATTTCGCTTTCAGGTTTTTTTCCGTTGTTTGTGACCGTTACCGTTGCTTTTATATCAGTTTCTTCAAAGGTCGCATATAGCTTTGAAGCTTCTGCATAGCGAACAGCATTTGTTACACACTCACGAACGGCACAGGTAAGGATATATGCAGAATTTTCATCATTTGGCAAAATGCCTCTTTGAACGTACTCCAGACCAACTGACGCACAGGTTTTGCGAATCTGAGAAAGCATATCCTCGTCTTCGTTTTCGTTTGTATATTTAATCATAGAAACGGCTTTTTGCCACGAAGCGACAAGGGATTCGGAAATATTTTTGTCAGCTCCGTCAGAAAGAAGCTTTCTTGCTTCAACAAGGCATTTTCCCATTTCATCGTGAACACGCATTTTTGTGTTTAGTATTTCTTCCTCACGTGTTACTGCAACAACGTTGGCAGAAAGTCTTTTCAGTTCTGCTTGAACTTTACGAAGATGCTCTGTTTCTGCTTGAAGCTCGACTCTTGTTTTTTGTATTTCTGAAACGTCAGTTGCAACGTACTGAGTATAGCTTCCGCCATCATATGTGAAATTTTTTTTCCAAACGCCAAGACGTCCCGTCCTTCAAAACAAAAACTTTTCCCTCTTTTTTAACGTTGTTTTCGGGTACGAAATCAAAGGCAAAGCAATTTTCAAGATCGGTTATAAACTGAACGTCTTTTCCGCAAACGGCAAAGCTGAAACGATACATTGATAAATTGCAAAGAACGGGTAACCCCGATTCGTTAAAGAAGCAAACCCCTGTTGGAAGGTTGTCAAAGGCTTCTTTGATTGAGGTATTGTTTATGGTTTTTCGGTTTCTTGTTTCCCCAAGGAGAAGCCAGACTTCAACGCCAAGGAATAAAAGGATTACACACAAAAGGACTATATAAGGCACGTGAAGGTGCAAGCCCTGTCCTTCATCTGTCATTCGGCTGTCAAGCTGCATTATGACGTATAAAACAACGTCAAGGACGAACACCCCAAAAAGCACGGATATTTTGCTGATTTTGCATTTTCGCTTGAAAAGGAGAATAAGTCCTGTTGCGAGGGATATGACTGAAAACTGACTTATTACAAGTAAAATACTTTGCATAAGTGAGCTTGCCTGATAAAAACAAGTTGTCATCACCCTGCACCTCCTTTTATTCTCAAAGAGAGGGTATAGCAATTTTCGTCAGAAACAGAAACTGATATTTCATCGTTTTCAAGGGCTTTTAAGTCAATAGTGCAAACTGCATCAATGCAAGCGTAATAATAGCCATCACGATAAAAGAATCTTGCAAGTAACGAAGTAAGTCCGTCAAAGGAGCTTTCAACAACAAATTCATAAAAGTCAAAAAGTCTCATTGCAACGTCAGAGGGAACGTCTTTCTCAAACTGAACAACCGATGCGCAAGTGATTCCCGAAAGCTCTAAATTATTCATCATTTCTTTAATGCTTAGAGAGAGTTCTTCTTTTTTGATTTTCCTATCTTGTTCATTTACCAAAACAAGATTGTATCGCCTTTTTATGTATGCACCCACAACAACAATGCGGCGAAGAAGTCCTCTTTTTTCTGTTTTATCTTCTATTTTTGACAGTTTGCTTAACCAATCGTTCAAAAGGTTTATCTGATGGGCTGTTTCTTTGTGCAGTTCGTCATGAAGGCGATTTTTCTCCGCAAGGACTTGGATTTTTTTCTTTATCTGATAGTTCTGCATTGAAACGTCATTTGACCCTTCAAGCTCTTTTCTCAGTTCTTTCAGTTCATCAAGAACGTCCGTCAGTTCTGAAAGGTCTTCCTGCCAGAAGGTGTAACCGCCTCGTATTTTTGAAGCTGACAAGCGAATACCGTCATTCAACATAACAGGGCTTTTTTCAGCTTTTCTCATTTGCTCTGTCGTATGAGATAATGCGTCATCTGAATGGTAATGGACAGCATAATCCTTATCCACCACCGTAACGCCAAGCCCCGAATATTTTAAAAGATCATCATAGTTGGTGTTTGATTGAACAAGTCCGGACTTGATGCTACTTTCCCAGATTGCAACAACGGTAAAGCACAATGCGGCAGTCATTTCAATAAAGGAGAAAATATCGCTGTCCAAGGCATACAAAATCGAATAGATAACGCCAACTCCAAGAGATGCAATGGGCAACCAGACAATTTTGTGTGTTTCGGGAATACGGCACTTCTTTATAAGCTCCCAGATCATAAAAGCGATGCATACAAATATCCAGGCTGTTGCAACGTAATATAAAACGCTTCTTTGATAATCACTCCAGCCTGCTTCATATCCTTGATGAAAATAAAACGCCCAGCCGTGAAGGTCATTTGTGAGAATTCCTATTATCAATGTAATTGATGGGATATACATCAGATACGATTTTTTAGGTAATTTGTAATCCTCGGGCTTACCTATATGCTTTACCGCAAAAAGGCAAAGCTGTGGTATTAA
>JAZOCZ010000209.1:0-7376 GCA_045596755.1 Eubacteriales bacterium
CTCCGACTTAGACCTTTTAATTCGATATTAGGAAGAGCAAGGGCATATTTTACTATTTCCATTGCCTGACCTGTTTCAATAGCAGAACCAAATTTTGAATCAACAGAGCCTGTAACTACCGCTTTGTGAGTATGAGGGTCAATACCTGGGGTTATACGCAAAAGAACCTGCTGTTTAATTCCTTTCTCCCCTGCGATTCTGTTTATGCTTTCAAGTTCCTCACGGTTATCAGCGACGAAATACCCAATACCCTTTTCAATGGCATCTTCTATATCCGCATCGGTTTTGTTGTTTCCGTGAAAATACATTTTTGAAGTATCGAAGCCTGCCTTATACGCTGTATAAAGTTCACCGCCTGATACAACGTCTATATACAGACCTTCGCTTGACACTATTTCATAAATATTTTTATATGACAAAGATTTACTTGCAAAAAGCACTCTGGCTTTGCCTTCGAAATACTTATCCATATAACCTTTGTAAAGTCTGCAATTATCTCTTATTTTTTCTTCATCAATAAGATACAATGGTGTTCCGTATTTTTTGCCAAGTTCAACCGTATCAAGACCTGCAAAAAACAAATGACCGTTTTCACCTATGGTAAGATTGTTATATAACATATCATTCTCCTGATTTAAAACAATTTTTTAATATTATATCCCAAAGCACTTCTCTACCGAGATTTTTTTCTGACGAAAAAAGAATGCAAGGTGTCTCCGATTTGAAGCAATCGCAGGAAAGTAATCTTTCGGCTGCGGCGTTCAATTCCGTTTTATTGAGTTTATCGCATTTTGTTGCAACTATAACGTATGGCACGTTAAAATAGTTTAGCCATTCAATCATTTCCCTATCATCGTTTGTAACTCCAACTTTGGCATCTATAAGTTGGCAAACAAGTTTCATAGAAGAATTGTTTTCAAAATACCCCTGTGTCAATGCTGACCATTGTTTTTTTGAAGCATGGGAACGGCTTGCATATCCATATCCAGGAAGGTCAACAAGCGTAATTTTCTTATCCACGCGGTAATAGTTGACGGTTATGGTCTTACCTGGGGTTGCACTTGTTCTCGCAAGTTTTTTTCTTCCAAGAAGGCAGTTTATAAGAGAACTTTTGCCAACGTTGGATCTGCCCGAAAAGGCAACCTGCGGGATTCCGTCTTTTATAAGTTGTGACGGAAGCCCTGCGGTTATTATTAAATCTGTATTATGGAGGTTCAAGCCTCCCATATTCATTTCCATAATCAGTTTACAAAAGCCAAAGCCGCAACTTCTCCATAATTGGAAACGTATTTAAACTCAAGCATATCCTTAATTTCTTTGTCTAATTTTTCGATGTCCCTCTCATTTGCCTTTGGAAGAATAACGGTTTTTACACCCGCTTTATATGCGGCAAACGTTTTTTCCTTCAAACCGCCTATGGGAAGAACTCTACCCGTAAGAGTTATTTCGCCTGTCATTGCTATATCACGTCTTACTTTTTTACCCGAAAGCTCGGATATTATTGCAGTTGTCATGGCGATACCTGCAGAAGGCCCATCTTTTGGAACAGCTCCTTCGGGAGCATGAACGTGAATATCTGTTTTCGAATGAAAAGAAGGGTCTATATCATATTTCTTTGCGTGTTTTCTTATGTAGCTTATTGCTGCCATTGCAGATTCCTTCATAACGTTACCGAGAGAACCCGTCAACTCAATCTTTCCGCTTCCCTCCATGGAGAGAACCTCAAGACGCATAAGCTCACCGCCAACAGAAGTCCAAGCAAGTCCGTTAACAGTTCCTACCATATCTTCTTCAAATATTTTTTCTTCGAAGAAGGTTTCTGGTCCTAATAGTTTTGCTACTGTTTTTTCGTTAACGGTAAAACTTTTTCGCTCACCAAGGACTGCCATTTTTGCGCATTTTCTGCAAACCGCACCAATTTCACGTTCAAGATTTCTCACGCCCGATTCCCTTGTATATGAACGGATTATCTTCATTATTGCATCGTCGGTGAATTTAATCTGATTCTTTTTGAGTCCGTGACGAACAGCTTGCTTTGAAATCAAATGATTTTTCGCAATAGCGAGTTTTTCAAGTTCCGTATATGATTCAAGGTCAACAAGTTCCATTCTGTCAAGAAGTGGTCTTGGAATATTGGAAACGCTGTTTGCCGTTGCAATGAAAAAGCATTTCGAAAGGTCGAAGGGAATTTCAACGTAATGGTCTCTGAAATTACGGTTCTGTTCACCGTCAAGAACCTCCAGAAGTGCTGAAGCGGGGTCACCGTGAAAATCCGATGACATTTTATCAATTTCATCAAGAAGAATAACGGGGTTACACACGCCTGCTTGCTTTATGGCATTTATAATTCTTCCTGGCATAGCACCAACGTAAGTTCTTCTATGACCTCTTATCTCCGCTTCATCCCTGATTCCGCCCAATGAAACACGGACGTATTTTCTTCCCAAAGCATCAGCAACCGAACGTGCAACAGAAGTTTTACCTACACCCGGGGCACCGACAAAGCAAAGAATCTGACTTCCCGTATTATTGGTCAATTCTGTTACGGAAAGGTATTCTATGATTCTTTCTTTAACCTTCTCCATTCCCGTATGTTCTTCATCGAGAATTTTTTGTGCTTCTTCAATGGTCTTTTTATCTTCAAGTTCAAATTCCCAAGGTAACTCAAGACACGTATCGATATACGCACTTAACATACTGTTTTCCATTGAACCGAAGGGCATTTTACTTAATTTTCTTGCTTCATCAAGCAGTTTTTGTTTTGCATGGTCAGGAATAGCCGCTCCCGAAATTTTCTGAAAATAATCAGGTTCAGAATCTTCATGCCTTATCTCTGCATGATTTTCGTTGAGTTCTTCCCTTATGAGTCGGAGTTGTTCGCGAAGGAAAAAATCTCGTTCTGATTCCTTTATGGAAGCAAGCGTTTTTGAAAAAAGTTCCTTTTCCATCTCCGCCATAGCGAGTTCGCCGAGAACATGTTCAACAAAAATATTAACTCTCAAAAGAGGATTAAGTTCTTCAAGAACATTCTGCTTCTGCTCATATTTTACTATCATGCATGAAGAAAGATAGTCAACTACGTCACTGAGAGAAGTCATTCGCTTTGCATTATCAAGAGCATCAATTTTTTTAATCTGATCTTTATTGAAATATTTATCGAAGAACGTCCATATTTTTTTAATTCCGAACTTTTCTTCCTCAGGAGTTATCTTCAAGGTTTCCAACGGTTCAACTTCACAATAAGTGATTCCGTCTTCAATAAAGCAGGACAAGCATTTTGCCCTCTCCTCGCAGAATACAACCGCCTGATAATTATTGTTTTTAAGGCGTTTGAAGCCCTCAACGGTTGCAATAACGCCAACTTCAAACAATCCTTCCTTGGTTGGCTCATCAGGGCTTAAATCACGCTGTGCGATTAGGAAAATTTTCCCTTTTTCTTTCCATGCAGCACCAAAAGTCTTTATGGAAAAATCCCGTCCTAATTCAAATGTTGCTCTCATATTCGGGAAGAACGTAAGACCTCGGAGAGCTACCGTTTTTATAATTTCCGTCTTCCCTTCACGAGAGAATTCTAATTCATTCATAAGTGTAGTAATATTCCTTTTTAAAACGCTTTATAATTTATTTTCCCAACATTGATGCGCCAATGATACCCGCATCGTTTTTAAGGGTCGCAATAACCAATTTTGTTCTTTTCTTGTTATATCTTGAATAGTCTTCTCTGTCGATATGAGGTCTGAGAAGGTCAAGAAGGGTTTCCTTTTCGTTGGAGATACCGCCACCGATACAGAAAATTTCAGGCTGGAATATATTGATAAGGTTAACAGCGCCAATTGCTACGTACTTGATATACTGGTCAACAACTGCCTTAGCAGTTTCATCGCCCATACGCATACCGTCAAAAGCAACTCTGCCGTTTACCTTATTGATATCACCGCCGCAAAGTTCCCACATTTTACTGTTTTTATCCTTTTCCATAGCAGCCTTCGTCTGTCTTACAAGGGCAGTTGCAGAAGCATGTGCTTCATAGCATCCGAATCTGCCACAAGTACATGGTTCACCATCTGCAACGATTACCGTATGTCCTACCTCTGCACCTGCACAGTTTGAACCTGAATAAATTTTTCCGTCAATAATGATACCGCCGCCAATACCTGTTCCGAGAGTTATCATAACAGCGTTCTTCGCACCCTTTGCGCATCCGCAGACAACCTCACCCTTAGCTGCAGCATTTGCATCGTTTTCGATATAAACGGTTTTTATTCCAGAAAATTCGGAAAATTTATCATTCATAGGATATTCCTTGAATGGAAGCGTACTTGCGAAAACTATCATTCTGTTTTTGCCGTCTGCAACACCAGGAGTTGCAATTCCTGCATATTCAATATCTTCTATAGTGAGTCCCGCATCTTTGATAAGTTTCAAAGAAAGGTCTGCCATAGCCTTCGTTATAATATCTGCCATTGCATTTCTTTCTTCCGCTGGGAGAGATTCATGGTTATGCAAAGAATAAGGTGTGGGTACAGAACCCTTAATTATTATTTTTCCTTCATCGTTACAGATTCCAACTGCAATATTTGTTCCGCCAAGATCAACGCCAACGTAATACATATTTATTTCCTCCGAAGATTGTTTTTATATATTATTATTTTTTGATTCGTATATAGCGGCAAGTTTATTCGCCAATTCAAGAGCGGTATTATACCCCATCTTTTTCTGTCTGTTATTCATTGCCGCAATTTCTATAATAACAGCAAGGTTTCTGCCAGGTTTTACGGGAATTGTTATGGACGGGACTTGTATTCCCAATATTTCCGTATACTCTTCGTCGAGTCCCATTCTTTCATAAAGTTTTCCTTGTTCCCAAAGTTCAAGGTTTATAACCATATCGATTTTTTCAGAAAGTTTTATAGAACCCATACCGAAAAGTCTTCTGACGTCAACAACGCCGATTCCTCGGAGCTCGATATAATGCCTTATAAGTTCAGGAGCAGAACCAACCAAGGCTTTTGCAGAAGTTTTCTTTATTTCAACAGAATCGTCAGCAATAAGTCTGTGTCCACGTTTTATAAGTTCAATAGCCGTTTCACTTTTTCCAATTCCGCTATCGCCAAGGATAAGAACGCCTTCACCGTATACTTCCACGAAAACCCCATGAGTTGTTATTCTTTCCGCAAGGGAAACGGACAAAGAACCAATAAGTGCCGCCATCAATGGAGACGTGGGTTTTTCCGTTGAATACAAAGGAACTTTATGAAGACTCGCCATTTCCCTCATTTCAGAAAAAACTTCAAGTCCGCTTGTAACTATTACAGCGGGCATTTTATGAGAGAAAAATCTATCCAACGTTTTAATTCTATCTTCTGAACTCAAATTTTCAAGATAGCTATGCTCCATATAACCGATAAGTTGTAACCTCGTTTCCTCAAAGTTTTCATAAAAACCTGCAAGAGGAAGTCCGGGACGGCTTATATCCGCACGTTCAACAATATAATCGTCCATATTTTCAGGAACCCATACGGGTTCAAGATTGAATTCAGCTTCAATGGATTTAAGCGGAATAGAATATTTTTCGTCTACAACTCTGTTCATTTCATGCCTTCCTTTACAATTTCTCCACCGAACGCCACGTTGTCTCCATCATAGAAAACCGCTGACTGCCCAGGGGTTACAAGGGTATCTGCTTCAAAAAGTTCAACCTTTGCTTTGTTATCTATCAATTTTACAGATGCCTTTTGTGGTATGGCTCTGTAACGGGTTTTTACGTAATATACTCTTTCATCGTGAAATTCTTCTGTGCTTTGGAAATTCAGGTTTTCGGCAAAAAATGAATTTACTTTCAATTCATCCCGATTTCCCAAAGTCACCGTATTTTTTATAGGATCTATATCTGTAACGAAAGCGGGATAGCCCAAGGCTATTCCAAGTCCTTTTCTCTGCCCTCTCGTGTAATTCTGAATACCTGAATGAATACCGACAATTTCGCCCTTTGTATTTAAAAAGTTACCGCTTAGAGTTTTAACTCCCTGGACTTTAAGAAAATCCCTGTAATCCCCATCTATAAAGCAGATATCCTGACTTTCCTTGTATCCCTTTTCCGTCTCCGCTGAAAGAATATTTTCCTTCAATACGTCACCAAGGGGGAAAACGAGCTTTTTCAGTTGCTTCTGTGTCAATTTCCAAAGAAAATAACTCTGGTCTTTTTTTAAGTCACTTGCTCGGCTTACTGAATATCTTCCTTCGTTTTCGGAAATTTTAGCATAATGACCTGTTGCAACATACGGAATATCAAGTCTTTCGCTTTCTTCAATAAGCGTTTGTATTTTAACAAAACGGTTACATTCAACGCAAGGATTAGGGGTTTTTCCCTCTTTGTAGCATTTAAGAAAAGGCTCTGTTACGAATGAAATAAATTCTGAGGATTTATCAATTATGAACAGAGGAACGGAAAGTTTTTCTGCCGTTTTCTCAACCTTTGAGGTGTCCTTATTAAGCATATTAACGTATAAACCAAATACTTCATACCCCAAATTCAACAAAAGCTTTGCTGAATATTCACTATCCACACCGCCTGAAAGCCCAAGCAATATTTTGCCGTTATTTTTCACTTTTTAATCTCGCTTTGAATTTGTTTTTCAATTTTACCTTTTCGAAGAAGAAAAAGTTCACGGAGATAAACTGCTGTGGGAACAGCAAAAAGAGCAGACAAAATAAAGAACATAAGTGCTACAGGAGTTGACTGATAATCCCCTAAAAGTTTATCCAGCCTTATTAGTCTTGAAAGTTTTTCAAATATGCCAAAAACGGAAAATTCCTCCGTTACAGCGTTCATTTTTTCCGCAGAAACATTTACTGTAAAATTCAGAGACGAAACGCAATGATAACAGAACATCAAAACGGATACCACGTAAGAAATCAAGTACATAAAGAACATCGATGCTACGGATTTAACCCTTGTTTTCTTCGCAAGGATGGATTGATATCCATAAGTTTCTTCATCCATTTTGAAATAAGCTCTGCATTTATAGAAAGCCACAAGCTCTGCTCCGTTTTTCCTTTTTTCCTCGATATATGCTTCAGAAAGAGGGTTATTTGCAGGATGTTCCAAGACCTCAACTGAATATTTCGCATTAAAATCAAGGTCGGATTTGAAATAGTATCTATAAAAGGATTTTTTCACCAGTCCCAGACCTTCGGATGCCATTTTATTCAACCATTTTTCTTCATCCGAATAAGACAAAAAGAATCTGTCTATAAAAACTGTTTTATCATTTGATTTATAAATTTTGGACATTTTACTTTCCTCCCATCAGATGAATGACCAAATAATATAAAATACCTCAATAAGTATACAACAAAACACTCAAAAAGTCAAC
>JAZOCZ010000210.1:0-17589 GCA_045596755.1 Eubacteriales bacterium
CTTTGCAACCACTTTTGCGTTAAGTTGATTTACACTGTCTTTATAAATATCTCCGCCATAGTTCTTCTTGCAAAAACTTCTGAACTCTCCAAGTTTGCAAGCCTGATTCAGAAGGAGAGAAAAAGCTACGTTATCGCTGTAATAGATAAGATATTCTATAAGCAAACGAATGGAAAGCTTTGCACCAAGCTCATAATCCTTCGATATCTGAACCGTACCCGTTCTGTCATAGCTATACGTCAGGGTATCGTCAAAGCTTATTTCGCCTCGCTCGATTTTATCAAGCAAAGCCATCATGAAAGGCGCTTTTATTGTACTTGCACCGCCAAACCATCTTTCAGCGTTATAGGTAATCTCGAACCCTGTTTCAAGGTCAATATAGTACATAGCGCAAGAATATGGAGCATCGTCCAGAATTTTTTCCAGCTTTTCCGTCAGAGCCGTCGGAATATTGTCGGGCAAAGTCAAGGATTCAGGGGGAACGTCCGTTATCTTATAGCTACCCGTAGACAATATCCGCTCCACGTTAGCCGTGGTTATATCACGGAAATCGTCTATTTCAAGTCTTTTGGGCTGGGTAGGTTGTTCTTCAGCGGAAGCACCAAGAGAAAAAACCAAAGTTGCAAAAACCGTAAGCAGACACAATAAACGCAAAGCAGTTTTTTTCATAAATCAATACCTTATTTACCGATAAAAAAACTCATCATGTCACAGCCTTTGTTTATTCTCAGCTTTCTGCTTCTTGCAGTTTTTTCAGAGAACACAAAGTCTGTTTCCTTTACTTCCTTTTTGCTGTCGTATATAAAGAAAGGAACCATTCCTCTCGTATGCGTGCGTTTGGGGATCGGGGTTGGATGATCGGGAAGAACCAGAAGTCTGAAATCCTCCCCTGCTTTTTTAAGCTCGTTTACAATATATCCTATAATTTTTTCATCTATAAGCTCTATTGCTTTTATTTTTGTTTCAAGCTCGCCACGGTGTCCGCATTCGTCTGGGGCTTCCACGTGAACGTAAACCAAATCCTTGCCCTTTTCTAAAAGCTGTGAAACCGCCTCACGAGCCTTTGCTGTATAATCAGTATCAAAATTTCCCGTTGCACCCGCAACTGAAGGAACCTCCATGCCAGCGCAAACGCCAATACCTTTTATCAGGTCAACAGCGCATACAACCGCACCTTTAAGTCCGTATTTTTCTTCAAAAGACGGCAAAAACGCTTTTTTTCCCGGACTCCATGGCCAAAGTGAATTTGCTTTTTTCAAGCCTCTTTTCGCTCTTTCCACGTTTACGGGATGATTATTAAGAAGCTGGAAGCTTTCCTTCATAAGCTTTGTCATAGGCTGACTTTCAGCTTTGTAAGGAAGATATTTACCTATCTGTCTTCCTATAATATCATGAGGACGGGAGAAATCATCAAATTCAAAGCAGTTTTTCCATATCATACAATGGCGGTAGCTTACACCTGTATAGAACCTTCTGTATTCAGTCCCAAAAGCTTCCTCCACGGCTTCTATGAGTATTCTTGCTTCTTCCGTGCTTATCTCGTCAGATGAATGGTCAAGCATTATTTTATTCTCATATTCTTCACCTTCGTCAGACAGTGCAACGAGATTAACTCTTACAGCCGTATCCTCGGGAGCCATAGGAATTCCCATGCTTGCCGCTTCAAGAGGAGATCTTCCTCTGGAATATACAAGAGGGTCATATCCCATCAAAGCAAGATTTGCCGTATCGCTTTCGGGAGTCATTTCAGGTGGAACCGTAAGACACATTCCAACAGATCCCGCTTTAGCCAAACGGTTCATATATTTTTTGTCAGCGGCAGCCATAGGGGAAACGCCGCCTAATTTTTTCGATTCATAATCTGCCATTCCATCGGGAATAACAACAACGTATTTCATGCCTTTTTACCTTCCTTGAAGTTAAACAAAATCAAAAGTCTAAAAATCAACCTGCCGCCTGAGGTCCGTTCGCTCCGTACATCGTAAGATATTCGTCAACGGACAAATTGTTATCATAAATGTACGTTGCGGCTTCAACGCCAAGATATCTGATATGCCATTCTTCTGGCATATATCCCGTTATCCACTGATTTTCTTCCGTGTAATGAATAACGAAGCCGTATTTATGAGCGTTATCAAGGAGCCATTCGTATTCTTTCGTTTGTCCGAAATTGTTGAATGATACGCTGTCAGTCTGAACGTCTAAAGCAAGACCCGTATGATGCTCTGAATACCCTGGACGTGCGCTGTAGGTATCAACGTTTTCTTTCGTATCGTTTTTCAGATAGTTATTATAAAGATTTTCCTGATATGCATAAGTTCTGTAACCAGACATCCCTATTATGTGATATTCAAGCTCCAAAGCATCCGCAGAAAGTCTTTTAAAAGCATCTGCCGCCTCTTTAACCAGCTTTACACTCTTTCCCGAAACCTTGCAGGAAGAATCAAGCTCAACAAGATTCGCAGGCTCAAAACCTCTTTCAACGTAAGAATACTTATTCACAAGGATAAATATTCCGTCTTCTTTCTTTGCGGGATAAACGTTTGTATAATAAGGTCCGTCAAGACCGAGGTTAACGTAGGTTACTACTTTTTCGGGAGAAAGCTCAGGCTTTTTATCCCCGTATGCTTTATATCTTTCTTCGTTTTCAGCCTTATACCATGCAACTGATGAATACTTTCCTTGGGGTACGTCCTCGGAAGCGTTTTCAGAGGTTTCCTCTGAAACGTCTTCGGAAGAATCGCCCGATGTTGTGCTTGATTCAAAGGACGTCTCCTCTTTACGAGAAGAAGTTGATGATTCATCGTCTGCCACGGAGCTTTCAACATATTTACTTTGATTCATGGCTTCGCTTGAATCGGTTGAAATATCGTTTCCGTTCTCAAAAAACTTAAAAGCAAGAACTGCCAACACTGCGCCGATAATCAGAAAAAACATTGCCACAAACCCTGTAGAAAAGCTCGAAGAACGTTTTTTCTTTCTGCTTCTGCTCTTTTTTTTGCTCATAACATTTTTCCTTTCATCAACTTTTTATTGATAATTCTTTATCTATCTTCCATAGGAGAATATTTTCTGTGTTTTGCAACGTTTTTATAAGCAGGACGAATTATTTTTCCTGCATTTATTATTTCTTCCATTCTGTGAGCACACCAGCCTGAAATTCTTGCTACTGCAAAAATTGGGGTGAAAAGCTCCTGTGGAAGTCCTAACATTCTGTAAACGAATCCGCTGTAGAAGTCAACGTTTGCACAAACGCCCTTGAATACCTTTCTTCTGCTCATAACAACCTGAGGAGCTAATCTTTCCACACGGCTGTAAAGCTCAAACTCTTTCGTCATGCCGTTTTCTTCAGCAAGACGTTCAACGAATCCTTTAAGCACCTTTGCACGAGGGTCGGAAAGAGAATAAACAGCATGACCCACACCGTAAATCAACCCGCTCTTATCAAAAGCTTTCTTGTCAAGAACGTCGTTGAGATACTTGATAATCTCTTCCTCGTTTTCCCAATCCTCAAGACGCTCCTTTAATTCGTCCATCATTTTGACAACCTTGATATTCGCGCCGCCGTGACGTGGTCCTTTAAGAGAGCCCAACGCCGCCGCTATGGCAGAATATGTATCTGTTCCCGTGGAGGTTACAACGTGAGTCGTAAACGCAGAGTTGTTACCGCCGCCGTGGTCTGCATGAATAATAAGGCAAAGGTCAAGTGCCTTGGCTTCAATGTCCGTGAATTTTCCATCTGGACGAAGAAGATTAAGAATATTCTGAGCTGTTGTATATTCAGGATTTGGTGTTCTGATGAGAAGATCACCGAAATCATGATAATGCTTGAATGCCTGATAGCTGTAAAGCGCAAGCATAGGAAACGTTGAGATAAGCTGCAAGGACTGTCTCAAAACGTTTTCAACGGATATATCGTCAGCATTTGCATCATACGAATAAAGAGTGAGAACACTTCTTGCGAGGGAATTCATAACGTCACGGCTTGGAGCTTTGAGAATAACGTCTCTTACAAAGCCTGTGGGAAGTATTCTGTATTCATTGAGAAGCTTTTTGAAGCCTTCAAGCTCTGATTGTGAAGGAAGGTAACCGAACAGCAACAAGAACGTTGTTTCTTCGAAACCGAAGATGTTGCTCGCCTCATAACTTCCAACCATTTCTTCCATGTCTATACCACGGTAGAAAAGCTTACCTTCGCAGGGAACGTATTCAGCATCAACTATGGAATAGGAATGAACCTCTGCGATTTCTGTAAGTCCCGTCAGAACACCCTGACCGTTTATGTCACGCAGTCCTCTTTTTACATGATATTTTTCGTATAAAGCAGGATCAATATACCCGATATCCTTGGCAGTTTGTGCCAATCGAAGAATTTCGGGGGTTATTTTTGAATATTTAGGATCAATTTTGCTCATTTAATATCCTCCATGAAAATTTTACAGCCCGAAAACGAGCCCTATAACTGCTCCTACGCCTATAAAGGCAACAGGATGAATCTTTTTGAATTTAAAAATGCAAAATGTAAGCAAAGCGAATGAAATTATTTCAACTCCATTTACGGCTTTTAAAAAATCGCCTGTGGCTTTCCACACCTCTGCGTTCCATATCATAGCAAGGAAAACGCTTCCCATAGCTCCGCAGATAAGACCCGCCGTTGAAGCTCTGACACCTGCAAAGGACGCAGAAATGTATTTATTGGTTTTGAATTTTTCATAGAATTTCGCAACAAACAAAACCGCAGTAACGGAAGGCACAACCAAAGACAAAGGGGCAATTACCGCGCCTAAAATTCCCCATAGTCCGCTATCGAATTCACCCGATATGGCTTTAAAGCCTGCGTAGGTTGCCATATTTATACCGATTGGTCCGGGGGTGGATTCGGAAATAGCTATAAAATCCGTAAGCTCCTGCAAAGTGAACCAACCGCGGTTTTCGCTTATTTCCTTAAGAAAAGGTATAGTTGCAAGCCCGCCTCCAATGGCAAAAGCACCTGTTTTGAAAAATTCAAGTATAAGCAAAAGGAAGGTTTTCATTTTTCACTATCCTCCGTTGCTTCTTTTGAACTTTTTTTCATTTTACCGTCGATTATCCGAAATCTTATAAGAGATGCGGCGAGAACCGCAATAACAACAATTATAGGAGATAAATTCAATATTCCTATTGCAACAAACGCAAAAACCGCAAGAATAACGGAAGAAATATTTTTAACGTTTTTCTTTATCATTCCCACAACCGTAGTAAACACCAAGGCGCAAACGGCTATGCTTATACCCTTGAAGGCACTTGTCACGTACCTGTTATCCGAAAAAACGGAAAGCATATTCGCAATAATCGTTATAATGATAATAGAAGGAGAAATAACTCCGAGAGTCGCAAATATAGAGCCTAAAACTCCTGCCATTTTGTATCCGACAAAGGTTGCCGCATTTACGGCAATAACTCCCGGAGTACATTGGGAAATGGCATAATAATCAAGAAGCTCTTCTTCGCTTACCCAATTTTTCTTTTTCACAACTTCCCTCTCGAGAATCGGAATCATAGCATACCCGCCGCCAAATGTAACAGCACCGACTCTGAAATATGTCAGAAACAAGTCCGCAAGTATGTTCAAGAAAAACACCTCTTTTGCTATAGATAGTATATTTTACACTATTTTGCAGAATTTTTCAATGGTTTCTTGAAAAATTCCCAAAAAATATATAATTTTTTTATTTTAAACATATATCTGGGTGCATACCCCGTCGAAAAATATATAATATTGCTGAAACAAATGGCAAACAAAGCAAAATATCATACCGCCTTTTTGTCATATTACATCCTGCATAGACATATTCATATACCAAAAAAGAAATTTTTGGAGGAATATTTGAATATGGCAAAAAATGATATTTACAAGGATATAGCCCAGAGGACAGGGGGCGACATTTACATCGGAGTTGTCGGTCCCGTAAGAACGGGAAAAAGCACGTTTATAAAAAAATTCATGGAAAAGGCTGTATTACCCAATATAAAAGACGGATTCGTAAAGGAAAGAGCAACAGACGAAATGCCCCAATCCGCCGCTGGAAGAACGGTTATGACAACAGAACCCAAATTCATTCCCGACGAAGCGGTAGAGCTGACGTTGGGAGAAAACGTTTCTTTCAGAATAAAGCTTATAGATTGCGTAGGATACCTTGTAGACGGAGCACTTGGGCATTTTGAAGACGGTGAGCCAAGAATGGTTATGACACCGTGGTCAAAAGAAAGAATGCCCTTTGAACAAGCGGCAGAAACAGGAACAAAAAAGGTCATTGAGGAACATTCAACCATAGGTATTCTTATAACGACCGACGGAAGCATTTGCGACATTCCGCGAGAAAGCTACGTTGAAGCGGAAAAGAAGGCTGTTTCTCAGCTCAAAGCCATAAACAAGCCCTTTGTAATTTTACTTAACTCCGCTTACCCCGATTCATCAGAGGTTTTGACACTTTCCAAAAAAATGGAAGAAGAATATGGCGTTTCCGTCGTTCCAGCCAACTGTGCCGAGCTTACGGAATACGATATAAAGGAAATACTTTCAAACGTTTTACTTGAATTTCCCGTTAAAGAAATAAACGTTGAAATACCGCTCTGGATCAGAAATCTTCCAGCCGAGCATCCCCTCAAGGATCAGATATTAAAAGGCGTTCGTGCATCGGGAGAAAATATATCAAAGGTTCGCCATATAACGCCTGACTCCTTTGTTTTTGAAGAAAATGAATGGGACGTTTCCGTAAAGCCTCAAAAAACGCTGTTAGGGCAAGGGAAAGGACTCCTTTCCGTAGTTGTTCCCGAAAAAGTGTTCTACAAAATTCTCGGTTCAGAAAGCGGATTTGAAATAGAGGGTAAGGAAGACCTTATCGAGCTTCTTACTTCCCTATCAAAAGTAAAAACAGAATACGATAAAATTGCAGATGCACTTACAGAGCTGGAAGAAACAGGTTACGGAATCGTAATGCCAACGGTTGACCAGTTATCTCTTGAAGAACCTGAAATAGTAAAGCAATCGGGAGGATACGGTGTAAAGCTGAAAGCCTCCGCTCCATCTATTCACCTTATTAAAGCGAATATAGAAACAGAAGTAAGCCCAATGGTGGGAACAGAGCTTCAAAGCGAGGAATTGGTTCAATTTCTTCTTAAAGAATTTGAAGAAGACCCAAAACGAATATGGGAAACCAATATGTTTGGAAAAACTCTTCACGAGCTGGTGAAAGAGGGGCTTAACAGCAAAATAGCTCATATGCCCGCAGATGCCCGCGTTAAGCTTTCTGACACGTTGCAAAAGGTTATCAACGAGGGAAGCGGCGGCATGATATGTATACTTTTGTAAAGAAAGGGGCAAGTTATGACCCTCACATTCAACACCTTAAAGGATAAAGAGGTTATCTCCGTAACAGACGGAAGAAGGCTCGGATATATCTGCGATTTGGAAATAGACACCTGCGGCGGAAGAATAAATTCAATACTTCTTCCCCCGCCCGGAAAATATTTCACCATTTTCAGTGGAAAGGATATGTGCAGAATCCCTTGGGACTGTATAGAAAGAATCGGAAGCGATATCATACTCGTGAAAAACTTTGAGTTGCTTTGCGAAAGACGAAATAAAGCTTAAAAAAACGCTTCGCGTTTTCAATGAAATCCGAAACTGCGTTTCGGGTGAAATCGCTTTCGCGATGAAATGTTGCTTTGCAACATGAAATTTTTGGCTCAACCAAAAGTTAAGGTAATTTTTCTCCCGAAGGTCGAAAAATATTTTATATAATTGCTTTTCGACTATGAGGAGAAAAGCTTCCATAATGTTTTGCGTAGCAAAATATTTCATGTTGACGGAGTCAACATATCATTCGCCAAAGGCGTATATCATTAAAAAACAAAGTTTTTGACATCATTACAAACGCAAAACGGTTGCATCGCAACCGTTTTGCATTTGCTGCTTTATACCTCAAGCTGTTTTGATAAGAAAATTGCTCCTGTGGAAATAAGCTTCTGCTCCGTTTCCCCAGGTACGTGTCCATTCTCACCTGCAACACTGATAACGCCGCCAACAACCGTTCCGTCTGCAACTATAGGAGATAAAAAAGAAACTCTTCCCTCTCCGTCTTCCGTTATTGAAGGCGTATCCGTAAGGCTTCCGCTTGATGCAAAGCTCTGACGCTTTTCAAGAAGTCTTGAAACGGATGCAGAGATAGGTTTTTCAAGCAAATCACGCTTTGGTGCGCCTGAAACAGCAATAACGCTGTCCTTGTCGCAGATTACAACAGGTATTCCGCTGCTTTTGTTTATAGCATCTGCGTATTGAGCGGTAAAAGCACCTACGTCACCGACGGGAGAATACTTCTTGAATACAACCTCTCCGTCCTTACCCGTGTATATCTCCAAAGGCTCACCATCCCTGAGTCTCAGCGTACGTCTTATTTCTTTAGGAATAACTACTCTCCCAAGTTCATCTATTCTTCTCACAATTCCTGTTGCTTTCATATATCAAAAAATCTCCTTGTTTTACAAATTTGTACTGTTAGTATCTGTAAAATAAGGAGATTTATACTTCAATTTATATTATTTAAACATAATTGAGTTGAGAACACCTTGCAGATATTCCTGTCTGCCGCTCGACGGAAGCTTCGGTGCGCCCATATCTTCGGCAATTTTTGCAAGCTCTGAAAGATTTGTATTTCCGTCGATAATTTTTTTACCAATTCCGCTTTCAAAGCTTGAATACCTGTCTTTGACAAAATTGTCAATTCTTCCGTCCTCAATAATTTCAGCCGCTTTGATAAGTCCTAATGCAAAAGTATCCATTCCAAGAATAAATGCATGGAACATATCGTCGTAGGTATAACTTGGTCTGCGTGTTTTTGAATCAAAATTGAAACCGCCCGTAAGACCTCCAGCTTTTAGCACCTCATACATACACATAGTTGCTTCATATACGTTTGCAGGAAATTCATCCGTATCCCATCCGAGCAATAAATCGCCTTGGTTAGCATCTATAGAGCCAAGCATTCCATTTATGGCAGAAACACGCAATTCATGCTGGAAAGTATGTCCTGCAAGTGTTGCATGGTTCGCTTCGATGTTCATTTTAAAATCTTTGTCAAGACCATACTGACGAAGGAATCCTATAGCCGTTGCGGCATCAAAATCATATTGATGCTTCATTGGTTCTTTAGGTTTTGGCTCTATGTAGAAATCCCCCTCGAACCCAATTGAACGGCCGTATTCAACCGCCATTTTCATAAGTCTTGCAATATTTTCCTGCTCAAACTTCATATCGGTGTTGAGAAGCGTTTCGTAGCCCTCTCTGCCGCCCCAGAAAACATAGCCCTTTCCACCGAGCTTAACGGTAAGGTCGAGAGCCTTTTTGATCTGTGCCGCCGCAAAGCAGAAAACGTCAGCAGAGTTTGTAGAGCCTGCCCCGTTCATAAAGCGGGGATTTGAGAACATATTGGCAGTACCCCAAAGACATTTGATATTCGTGCCTTTCATTTTCTCAAGAATGTAATCTGTAATCTCGTCAAGACGGCGATTTGTTTCTCTGATATCATCAGCTTCGAATACAAGGTCAACGTCGTGGAAACAGAAATATTCTATCCCCAGCTTTTGCATAAACTCAAAACCCGCATCAACCTTTGCTTTTGCATGGTCCATTGTTCCTTTTTCTGCACCGAAAGATTTATCGCCCGTATCACGGCCAAACATATCTGTTCCTGCGGCGCAGAGATTATGCCACCAAGCCATAGCAAACGGCAAATGCTCGCCCATGGTTTTGCCAAGGATAATACGTTCTTTGTCATAATATTTGAAGGCAAACGGATTTACGCTTTCTGCGCCTTCATATTTAACGTTAGGAATATTGGGAAAAATCTCTTTCATACTAATCTCCTGCCTTTATGCTTTTAAACAAATTTTTGAGTGACGGATATATCTTTTTGAATTTATTATATTGTGTTTCATATCGCGCTGAAATATGAGCATCAGGGGAAAGTGTCTTTTTTATTTTGACAAATTCCTTTGCGCAATTTTCAACGTGGCTGAATTCTCCGCAGCCTACCATTGCCAGCATTGCTACACCAAACCCCGGACCCTGTTCGGTCTGCAAAAGTGTGATGTCTATATTCAGAACGTTGCAAAGAATTTTTTGCCAAAGCTCAGATTTTGCGCCACCACCGCAAAGACTGCTACACGTGATGTTTATTCCTTGACTTTTGGCTATTTCAAGATTATCACGTATGGCAAAAGCTACCCCTTCAAGAACAGCGAGAAGCATATCACTACGTTTCGTATCCATTCGCATACCAACAAAAGCTCCCCTTGCGTCGGTATCGTTTATGGGACTACGCTCACCCATAAGGTAAGGAAGGAAAAAAACGTCGTTCTTCCCAAGGCAATCATCAGTTATATCCTTTTGCTCGGCTTTATAATCGTCAGTTTTTAAAATATCTTCGCAAAACCATTTATTACAGGACGCCGCAGAAAGAATACAAGCCATAAGATGATATCCACCGCTGGCATGGCAAAAGGAATGTAACGCATTATTTTTATCGACAGAAAATTCGTTGGATGATATAAATACGGTTCCCGAAGTTCCAAGGGAAATGTTGCATCTGCCGTCTGTTACAGTTCCAGTTCCAACTGCCGCCGCCGCGTTATCTCCCGCACCCGCAACAACATTTGTACCGCAATCAAGCCCCAGCATTTCTGCAACCTCTGGTATCAGGCTTCCAACGGAATCATAGCTTTCAAATAATTTTGGCATTTGCTCATGCTTTATACCGCATATTTCCAGCATCTCGTCCGACCAACGCTTGTTTTTTACATCCAATAAAAGCATTCCCGAAGCATCGGAATAGTCAGTGCAATGTACGCCCGTAAGCTTATAGTTAATGTAGTCCTTTGGAAGCATGATTTTGCTGATACGACGGAAATTTTCAGGCTCGTTTTTCCGCAACCACAGGAATTTCGGTGCCGTAAATCCTGCAAAAGCAATATTTGCGGTAAGCTCCGACAGCTTTTTCTTTCCAACTACCTCATTCAGATACGCAGTTTCCTCGTCTGTTCTTCCATCGTTCCAGAGAATAGCAGGACGGATAACCGAATCAGCTTCATCAAGAACAACCAATCCATGCATCTGTCCGCCAACACCAATACCCGCAATTTCATCAGAACAAATATCCTGCACAAGCTCTTTTACGCCTGATACAAACGCATTCCACCAGTCATCAGGGTTTTGTTCGCTCCAACCAACGTTTGGATAATATACAGGATACGAACGAACCGACGTTCTTATTATTTCGCCGTGAGAATCAACCAGCAACAGCTTCAATGATGACGTTCCAAGATCAGCCCCTATATAGTATTTCATAAAACCCCTCTTTTAAATTTCATTATTAAATAATAAACTCAACTTTTATGGCAAAATATATTATATGCATTTGGCTTGTTTCTGTTTTATAAATCAGAAAAAACAGTTATAGCACCTTTAACGTTTATTATTTTTGGTAAAAGCGAATTTAACTTTTGTACGTTTATTATCATCGGACAAAATATATATTTTACAAAAATCTCCTTGTTTTAAACGGTATATTCCGCAAAGCAAGGAGATTATGTCTACATAAATTTATATCAAGTGTTCTTCATTATAACTGAGCCAACGCATTCGCTTACGTGTTCACAGGCATCGGCACAAGCCTCGAAGCAGTTGTAAATATCACGCATGGAAACAACAGAGAGAGCATCCATGGAATTTGTCATGAGCGCACGCATGGAAGAAAGATAAAGTCTGTCACATTCTTCTTCAACGTCATTGAGCTGAATTATAAGGTCACGGATTTTCTTTGAACGTTTGAAATTTTCAAACTCTGCCATAAGGTCGCAGAGAAGTCCGCAAGAAAAAACTATTTTTTTTGCAAATTCAATGACGGAGGAGTTAGACGTTTTAATATTATAAATGTAGAATTTCTGCAAAACGTCTTCTATTGTATCAGTAACCTGATCAAGATTGTTACTCAACATATCTAGATCTTCTCGGTCAACGGGAGTTACAAAGGCTTTTGCAAGAGCTTCGTTCATTTCATGCTTCTTTTGGTCAGCACTATGTTCGATTTCATGCATATTTTTGATCATCGTCTCAATATTATTGGGATCATAGTTTTCAAGACATTCCACGAGATATTCTGCCGCTTTCTTTGAAAGAGCTGTGCTTTCTACAAAATTATCAAAATAAAACTTATCACCTTTAGCCATTTTTATAATTCCTTTCTATCAGGTAAATATAAGCATAAAAAGTTTAGTCATCAAAAATCCTACAAGTCCGCAACCGGGGAAAGTCAAAACCCAGGTCAGAACCATTTCTTTAACAACTCCGAAGTTAATTGCGGAAACACGTTTAACTGCACCAACACCCATAATAGACGTTGTTTTAGCATGTGTCGTTGAAACGGGAAGTCCGAAAACGGAGCAGAACACAAGGGAAAGCGATGATGCGATATCCGCAGAAAAGCCTTGGTATTTTTCAAGTTTAACCATATCCATTCCAACGGATTTAATGATTTTCTTTCCACCCATGGCAGTACCTGCCGCCATAACCACAGAACATAAAACCATAAGCCACATATAATCTTCCGCAATGTTGATATCCTTTGGCAAGCCTTGTCCCTTTGACATATATACGCAAAGGAGAATTACGCCCATAAATTTCTGGCCGTCCTGAGCACCATGCATAAACGCCATTGAAGCCGCACCAACAATTTGTGCACCTCTGAAGAAAGGTTCTGTTTTAGGACGGTTTGCATTATAGAAAAGTACGGTTACAAGTTTACACACAATCCATCCAAGTCCGAATCCGAGGGTAACGGAAATAATTATTCCGTACAAAACCTTCACCCACTCGCCGCCGTTAACGCCTGAAAAACTACCGTTAAGAGCAATTGCACTACCCGTAAGACCTGCTATAAGGGCATGGCTTTCACTTGTAGGAATTCCGAACACCCACGCAAGAGTTGCCCAAAGAACTATAGCGAACAAAGCCGCACTCAAAGCGATAATGGCTTTATCTGAGTCCGAACCGAAATCAACCATCTTCGTTATTGTTTCCGCAACCGTCGCATTAACGAGAGTCATTACAAAAACTCCAAGGAAGTTGAAAACCGCCGCCATAAGTATTGCAGCTCTCGGAGACATACACCGAGTTACAACACAAGTGGCAATAGCATTAGGAGCATCCGTCCAACCGTTTACCAGAATAACGCCAAGCGTCAGCATTACAGCGATAAACAAAAGCGGATTAGCCGTCATCTGACTCCAGAAATCCAGAATTGAATCCATAAGCAGCCCCCTTTAATTCCAACAGCTTCACAGGTTTGGAATTAAACATATTTTTAAGTCCGTTTTTCAACCCGAACGGTTTACATTATATATTATTTTGTCGTAAATGTCAATATAAATTTATTCGTTATTTTCCAATTCGGATTTGAAATACGCGCTGGCAAGCTCGGTTACAAGATTATAGCTTTCCGTTCCCGCAGATTGCCCTTGGCTCTGAAGCATGGTATTGTTTATCGTTCCCGTTACCTTGGAAACAGAGTCCATTCTTGTGTTTCTGATAAAATCGATATACGCTGAATATTCCCCCCTGTAAATTTTCGGGGCATTGTAAAACGTTTCCTCATATAGCTCCTTATCCGTCATATAAACAGCGTCAAGCAAATAATTGAGAAGTTCCGTATATCCGCTGTATTTTATATAACTGTCATTACTTTCCATACAAACAAGAAACGCAACGAAGTTTGCCTCGTCCTCCCTTGCTATTCCACGCTGATGTGCCATTTCATGAGCCATGGTATAAGGAATCATAAAATCAGGATAAGCCGTACTTATATTGGCTTCCCCAGTGAAAAAGGTATAAAAACCTGATATTCTTGTATAAGGCATAAGCTCTGATATTATAAGGGGCTTTGGATAAGAATAAAAATCTCCTAAAAAATCATATTTTTCATTGCTTGAACAAAGGGAATCGTAAGCCGTATTAAGTTTATAAACAAGCTCGGAATAGGAATGAGGCATAAGAGTTTTTCCCGTATGGTCGGAAACTATTTCTTTTTCAATTTTTGCTATTTCCTCCGCTACGTAAAGCGTTGCATAATAAACGTCGTCTTTTGTTATATCATTGCGATCAAGGTTCAATTCATCACCTATTGGCGTTCTGAAATAGCAAGGCGCAAAAACGGAAAGATACATTGAAACGATTAAAAACAGAACTCCCAGCATAATATATGAATTGCGGGTCATATGTTTACCTTCATCCTCATCGGGAGCAAAGAAAAGAAACAGCACACAAAGGGGAATCAACAGCAAAAGAAATCCTTCAGCAATTGAAAAAGGAAAAATCGACGTAATGCCCGCAAGAACAAGCCTCACCCATGCAGACGGATATTCCGAAATAAAATCTGCAAAAGTCGAAAAGATACGACTTGCCACGTATATAATTATTGAAATAAAAAGATAGGCGGTAGTACCGCAAAAGAACCTGTTCCTCGTATAAAACGTATTTTTACTTCTTAAATTCATCCAAAATCGCAAACTCCTTTCTTCTACCATTATAACGCATACCTGCCCTTTTTTCAATCCTTTTTTTCATTTTTAGCAATGTTTTTGTTGCATTTATGATAAGAAGACAAACTCGAAAAAAGTCAGAAAAAGCAAAAAAATTTACTTTTTAGATTTATTTATAACTTGAAATAATTCTTCATATAAAGTATTCTTATATTCAAAGTGCTTGAAAACGGCAAAAAAAAGAGTATAATTATACATAGCCGTTGACAGCAAACAACAAAAGATAACAAAAAAAATCCGTGAGGTTAATTTTAGATTATGTTGAAAAAGCTGAAAAACGCAAAGTTGTACATTCTGTGTACCATGCTTTTGTCAGTAATTATTCTCAGCGTTTCCCTCAATCAGAAAGATGATGATACGGTTACAAAAACGCCCGAATTGAGAGTGGGCTATGAAATATTGATTGATTCAAAATCCGTTTGCGTTCTGGACAGTAAGGAGAACGCAGAAACGCTTGTTGAAGAATTACTTTCGAAAGCCGTCAGATACTACGGTACAGACGGAAAACATTCATTCGTCAATAAAATTGATATAGTCAAAGGCGAATTCCATCCCGCGGCGTTCTATTCTGAAAACGAAGCCGAACGTTCCATGGGAACTAACGTAGTCCTCGGTGCACCTACCGTCAGAACTATCGCAGGCGAAAAAATAACGGTCAGCATGACGGATACGTCATTTACCGAAAAATACGTGGAAACCGACTTTGAAACGAGATACGAATATACATACGGTGTTAACCAATCCTACGAAAAAATAATTTCTGAAGGCAAAAAAGGTACGGTTAAACAACTTTACGAAAGAAAAGAAATAGACGGTAAAACCGTTTCCGAAACGCTTGTCTGGGAAAGTGTTTTAAACGAACCCGAAACACAGGTTATAGAAATTGGGGTAACTCCATCGATGCAACTTGCATCCGCAGAGCTTGCATATTTCATAAAGCCGTATGATGGGACTATTTCCTCAGATTACGGTTACAGATACTTGAACGGATACGAATTCCACACGGGAATTGACCTTGTTGCCAAAAGCGGAAGTTGTTACGGGAAAACCGCAGTTGCGGCAGCGGATGGTGTCGTCGTGGAGTCGGGATATTCTTCGTCACGCGGAAATTACGTTATAATAGAGCATGAATACGGATTTTCCACCGTTTATATGCATTTCAAAAAACGTCTCGTATCAAAGGGTGACCAGGTTAAAGCAGGTGACCCCATAGGAACTATTGGTTCAACAGGGCGTTCAACAGGAGCACACCTTCATTTCGAGATACGCTTAAACGGAAAACACACAGACCCTGAAAATTATTTAAGTTTTAAATAAATCATTATTTTTGGAGGACCATTATGGCAATCAAAAATGCACATCTTGCAGAAGTTTATGAAAAGACAGTAAACCGCAACCCTAACGAGCCCGAATATCTTCAGGCTGTTAAAGAGGTTTTTGAATCCCTCGACCCCGTTGCTGACAAACGTCCTGATTTCGTTGAAGCAGGCGTATTTGAAAGAATCGTTGAACCCGAACGTTTCATCATGTTCCGTGTAAGTTGGGTTGACGACAACGGAAAGGTTCAGGTTAACCGTGGATACAGAGTTCAGTTCAACTCCGCTATCGGTCCTTACAAGGGCGGTATCAGACTTCATCCTTCCGTAAACGCATCCGTTATCAAATTCCTTGGATTTGAACAGACTTTCAAAAACTCCCTTACATCTCTCCCTATGGGTGGCGGTAAAGGCGGTTCCGACTTCGACCCCAAAGGCAAGAGCGACGGAGAAATCATGCGTTTCTGTCAGTCATTCATGACAGAACTCGCAAAGCATATCGGTGCAGATGTTGACGTTCCCGCTGGTGACATCGGAACAGGCGCAAGAGAAATCGGTTATATGTTCGGTCAGTACAAGAGACTCCGCAACGAATTCACAGGCGTTCTCACAGGTAAGGGTCTTACCTACGGTGGTTCTCTCGCAAGAAAACAGGCAACAGGTTACGGTCTCTGCTATTTCACAAATGAAGTTCTCAAAGCAAAAGGTGATTCCTTCGAAGGAAAACGTGTTGTAATTTCAGGTTCGGGTAACGTTGCAACTTACGCCGCAGAAAAAGCAATGCAGTTGGGCGGCAAGGTTATAACAATGAGTGACTCCGCTGGATACGTTGTTGACGAAGACGGAATTAAACTTGACGTTGTTAAACAAATCAAAGAAGTTGAAAGAGGAAGAATTTCCGAATACGCAAAACGCGTTCCCACAGCAAAATATTTCGAAGGCTGTCACGGCGTATGGACAGTAAAATGTGACATCGCCCTTCCCTGTGCAACCCAGAACGAAATCAATCTTGAAGATGCAAAGGCTCTCGTAGCAAACGGAACAAAGATTGTTTGTGAAGGTGCAAATATGCCTTCCACCCCCGAAGCTATTGAACACTTCATTTCAAGCGGTCTCGACTTTGGTCCTGCTAAAGCAGCAAACGCTGGCGGTGTTGCAACAAGCGGTCTTGAAATGAGCCAGAACTCCATGAGATATTCATGGACATTCGAAGAAGTTGATGAAAAACTTCACAGCATTATGAAGAATATCTACAAGGCTGCATACGAAGCATCCGTTGAATACGGCGTTCCAGGAAACCTTCTCGTTGGTGCAAACATTGCAGGCTTCCTTAAAGTTGCAGAGGCTATGAAAGCTCAGGGCATCGCATACTAAAGCAAACGCGAAAGCGTTTGCAACAAAATGTGCCTTCGGCACGTGAAATCCGCTTTGAGCGGATTAAATGAAGGCTTTGCCTTCGTGAAATTTTTGGCTTCGCCAAAAGTTAAGGTAGCTTTTCTCGCTTCGATTGAAAAGCATTTAAAACAGTATTTTATAACCTTATAAGAAAAAGCTCCAAATCGGAGCTTTTTCTATTTATATTTTCTCTTTGCTTTGAAAAAACATCCCCTCTCGCAGTACTGATGTACAGCTTCGGGTGCTG
>JAZOCZ010000211.1:0-2414 GCA_045596755.1 Eubacteriales bacterium
AAACTTCTTTACATCGGCAGCGATAAGAAATTATTTTCTGTCAACGCTCACAGACCTGAAAGTTATAGGGAATCTTTAAAAGAAATACGATGTATAATTGATATATAGTGAAAAAAATAGCAAATTGCCTCTTGAAATTTCAAAAAAAGATGTTATACTATGTGTATGACAAAAAATGAGAGGATTTATAGATTTATGACAGTATATGACGAACTGAAAGCAAGAGGACTTATTGCTCAGGTTACAGATGAAGAAGAAATCAAAGAATTGGTTAATTCAGGTAAAGCCGTTTTTTATATTGGCTTTGACCCTACGGCAGACAGCCTCCACGTAGGACATTTTATGGCTCTTTGCCTTATGAAAAGACTTCAGATGGCAGGAAATAAGCCTATCGCTCTTATCGGCGGAGGTACGGCTATGATCGGTGACCCTTCGGGAAGATCCGATATGCGTACTATGATGACTAAAGAAACAATACCTCATAACTGCGAATGTTTCAAAAAGCAGATGAGCCGTTTTATTGATTTTTCCGAAGGAAAAGCAATAATGGTAAATAATGCTGATTGGCTTCTCGATCTTAATTACGTTGAGGTTCTCAGAGAAGTTGGTGCTTGCTTTAGCGTTAACAGAATGCTTACTGCAGAATGTTATAAACAAAGAATGGAAAAAGGTCTTTCCTTCCTTGAATTCAACTATATGATAATGCAGAGTTATGACTTCTATGCTCTTTACCAGAAATACGGTTGCAATATGCAGTTCGGTGGCGATGATCAGTGGAGCAATATGCTTGGCGGTACAGAACTTATAAGGAGAAAATTGGGCAAGGATGCATATGCTATGACTATAACCCTTCTTCTTAACTCCGAAGGTAAAAAGATGGGAAAAACTCAAAGCGGTGCAGTTTGGCTTGATCCAAACAAAACTTCTCCATACGATTTCTATCAGTATTGGAGAAATGTTGACGACGCAGACGTTCTCAACTGTATCAGAATGCTTACGTTCCTACCTATGGAAGAAATAGATGCTATGAATTCATGGACTGGAAGCGAACTTAACAAGGCAAAGGAAATCCTTGCATTCGAACTTACAAAACTTGTTCATGGTGAAGAAGAAGCAGAAAAAGCCCAGAATGCTGCAAAAGCAGTATTCGGAGCAGGAGATGCAGCAAATATGCCTTCCGTAACTCTTAACGATGAAGACTTTGCAGAAGGAAGCATAGATATCCTTTCCATGCTCTATCGTGCGGGGCTTGTTCCTTCCAAGTCAGAAGCAAGACGAGCAGTTGAACAAGGTGGCGTTACCGTTAATGGTGAAAAGGTTACTGATATCAAAAAGATTTATAATGTCGGTGATTTTGCTGAGGGCGTAGTTTTAAAAAGAGGTAAAAAGAACTTTATTAAACTCGTTAAATAATTGATTTGTCAGAGAAGTCGGGGATGAAACTTTCGTCCGCGGCTTCTCCTTCTTGTATGAAGGAATTTTTTATACCGAGGGATAATGCGAAAGAGATGACTTCTTCGTATTCATCCTCGGTTACTTTTCTGTTCAGTTCTGTATATTTATGGATTCTAACAGGGGTATATTGGTTCATGATGCTTATGTAGATTTTGTTTCCGTATTTTTCAAAAAGATATGAAATTATCTTTTTTGAATCGTGTATATTTGAGGGCAAAACCATATGACGGACTATAACACCTTTTTGTAAAATTCCGTTTTCATCAAAAATACATTCAGGATGTTGGCATATCATCTGTTCCAATGCTCTTTTTGCAACGTCCGGATAATCCTTTGCTTTAGAATATTTGCTTGCAAGGAGAGGGGACATATACTTGAAATCGGGAAGGTATATATCTATAATGCCTTCCAGCGATTTTATCATTTCTTCTGTTTCGTATCCCGAACAATTCATGACGAAGGGAAGATTCAGTCCGTCGCTTTTCGCTTTTTTTATAATTGGTATAAGTTTTGGAATATACATGTCGGGTGTAACGAGATTTATGTTATGCACACCTTTGTTTTCTAAATCAAAAAATATTTTAAGAAGTTTTTCATCAGAATTGTTTTCTTTAAGAATATTTTCCGATATAATACCATCTGAAATTTTATAATTCTGGCAATAAACGCAATGAAGTTGGCATCCTGCGAAAAAAACCGTACCAGAGCCGTTTTTTCCTGATATGCATGGTTCTTCCCAATAATGCGGTGCGGCTCTGCAAATGGATATTTCATCAGTACAACCGCAGAAACCTGATTCTTTTGTTCTGTCAGTACCGCATTTTCTTGGGCAAATATAGCATTTCATTCGTTTTCTCCTCATTACTTTATCAGTTAAAATTATATACCTGTTTGAAGAAATTGTCAACTGCAACGAAAAAATTGGAAAAATTAAAAATCTTTTCAAAAAGGGGTTGACA
>JAZOCZ010000212.1:0-4146 GCA_045596755.1 Eubacteriales bacterium
TTTCCTTCATTTCTAAGATTTGTAGCTTCGGAGAACATTGCTTCAAGTTGTTCTTTGGAAAGCCCATTCTCAGCAAGAAAAACTATTTTTTCATCTTCTGTTGGAACTTTAAAGCCTTTATCTTTAAGAATTGTTATTATTCTTTCAAAGCCAATAGAGAAACCACAGGCTGGAACTTTTATACCTGCGAATTTTCCTATCATATCATCGTATCTGCCGCCACCTGCTATCGAAAATCCATATCCGTCAAGTTCGATTTCAAAAATAGTTCCGGTATAATAGGACATACCTCTTACAAGCGTAGGATCGAACACAATATCAAAATCACCCTTAGTGAGCTGTTTAACACAAGAAATTATCATTTCGATATTTGAACTTGCTGTCAAATCATCTGCGAAAGAAGAACAGAATTCATTGCAATCATCCCACGAAGCTGTGTAATAAGACATATATTTTTTGCATACTTCTTCAGGATATCCGCAAGCGATAAGTTCCTTTTCAACACCTTCTGCGCCGATTTTATCCATTTTATCAAGGATTATGAACACTTTATCGTAATCCTCTGCAGGAAATCCGCATTTTTCAGCAATTGCTTTTAAAATTCTTCTGTCATTTATTCTGACCTTGAATTTTTCAAAGCCAAGCTTTGTAAGCATTGCAGAGGTTGCAGAAACAAGCTCGATTTCAGCAAGGATAGAGCTATCCCCAAGAATATCTATATCACATTGGGTAAACTGTCTGAATCTTCCTTTCTGCGGTCTGTCTGCTCTCCAAACGTTACCAAGTTGAAACGCTTTAAATGGAGTGGTTAACTTTTCCATATTAGAAGCGTAATATCTTGAAAGCGGAACCGTCAAATCGTATCTTAACCCACTGTCCGCAAGGGCAGAAGAGTCTGTAATATCCTCTTTAGAAAGTTTTTCTCCTCTTTTCATTATTTTGAAAATAAGTTTTTCGTTATCTCCACCCTGCTTGCTTGTAAGATTTTCGATATGTTCAACAGCGGGCGTTTCTATAAGAGAGAAACCGTATTTCGCATACGTTTGTTTGATTTGTCCCGTAACGTACTCCCTGAGACGCATATCCTCGGGAAGAAAATCGTTCATTCCTTTTACAGGTGTTTTAATATATCCCATAATAAATCTCCAATCAAGAATTTTAAATTTTCATTATAAAACGGCTCCAAAATTGAAGCCGTTTCAGGATTTAATCTTACAGATAGCTTATTTGCCTACTTTGTCAAGAAATTTCTTTCCGACCAAATCAACAAGAACTGTATTATCTATAACGTCTTTGGAAAACTTCGTTTTGAAAGCATCAACGGAATATCCGTAATACAAAGCTATGTTTTTAAGGTCTTCATCGGAATATTTTCCAAGCTCGATATCAAATTCATCTGCATAATAATAAGCAATAAGCTCTTTTTTGCATTGTTCTTCAATAATAGCCTTCAATGCTTCGGCATCAACTGTATCGTTATAAATCAAATAATAATCGTATGCATCATTGTATTTCTGATCAAAATATTTTGTATATGCTGCATCTTCTTTATTTATGCTGATGCGTTTTTGCAATTCTTTCCAGATAGCATCAACCTTTGCTGCCTTATCCAATGAACCTTCAAGCCATTTTTCATAGCTTTCCAAGCCTTCAGGAATAAGAGTTTTGAAAGAATCGAAGTTATCAGCTTTTCTCGTTACATAGTTAACCTTAACCTTAATTTTGGCTGTCGTACCATCAGGCAACTTGCAATTTTCAATGCTGACTTTTTCACCAATGGTTTTACCGATCAAGCCGTTTTCAAATGTAGAATCATATTCCAGATTCAAGTCAAAATCATATTTTGCATCAAGCTCATAAGATGCGGATCCTGAATCAAGAATGATTTCAGAGAAGGTTGCGTTAACAACATCTGTTGATAAAACTTGCTCATTTTCGCCAACAACAACGAAGGAATTCATTCTTTTGGTAATTTCAGCATTAACGTCAAAAGAACCGACAGTTAACTCAGAAAGAGAAACGTTATCTATGGACGGAGCGTTTTTAACGTAATTCTTTATATTCTTAATCATGTCTGCCGTCAGATATTCTGCAGGTGCTTGTGAAATAAGTTCTCCTGTGCTGACGTCAAGATTCGTTGCTGTTTTTCCTGTTTTACTTGAACATCCCGAAAGTAAAAGGCATGCTATAAGCAACGATGGTACAATTTTTTTAATATTACTTTTTTTCATCATTATAATTCGCTTTCAATATCTTTACTTTATGCATATAAATGCTTTTATATTTTACCAAAAACAACCGTATAATGCTTTATGTTTCTTTTAATTTTTTATTAAATTTTTCTATTTGATTTTATTTTATTGAATAATAAAAATATTCGTTGACAACTAAATACAACTATGATAATATGTAAACAAAATTTAAGTGTTCTCGACAGAATAATTATATAAATTCAGGACTTTTATGCTTAAAAACAGATTTTTTGTTCAAATAATAATCTCGTCTTTACTTGGAATAGGAATTGGAACGATGTTTCCGTTGTCAAAGGTTTTAATTATTATTATAACGGCTTTATTCCTATTATTGCTTGTATTGTCTGTCGTTTTATATAAATGCCATGCAATAAATGCAAAAACACTTTTTCTCTTTTCGTTAATAATTTGCTTTTTGGTTGGGTATTCTTATTCATCAAATTATTGCAAGTTTCGTTTTTCAGATAAATTTATAAAAGAAGCGGATTTCGAAAAGATTTATAACGTGGAAGGTGTTATAACGGAAAAGAACAGCAGATATACAGATATAAAAGTTATTTCGGGAGACGTCCCAAAAGGATTATACATAAGGGTATATAATTTGGAATATCAAGGGACATATTTATCAGTAAAGCCGTTTCAAAAAGGTAATTTCGAACTAACCCTCTCCTCCTGCCCTGATTACGTAAAAGCTGATGGCATTTCATTTTATGGTAAAGGATACGTTTTTAAAACCGAAAAATACAACGGTTATTACATAAAGAAAGCAGCATATCATACAAGAACTTATCTATCTGAAAACGTTAAAGCAAAATTTCCTGAAAATCCAGGAACCTCAGCGTTTATCAACGCAATTATATTGGGCGATACAGCCGAACTATCTGATAACGTATATTCGGATTACGGAAGACTTGGAATTACCCATATTATTTCAGTATCAGGACTTCATTTCACCATTATAGTGATGAGTTTGTTAAAGGTTTTGCAATTTTTAAACGTAAAATTAAAATTAAGAAGTTTTCTATGTATCCCCTTCGCAATTTTTTATTGTACATTGACAGGTTCTTCGCCTTCTGCCGTTCGTGCTTTAATAATGATATCCATATTTTTATTCGGGCGGATAATACTATGGCGAATGGATAATCTAACTTCAATCTTCACGGCATGTTTAATTATATGCATAGTAAATCCCTATTCAATTTATAGTACCAGTTTCGTTTTATCGTTCCTTGCAACTTTTGCTATTATAGTATCTCCCTCTTTCCTGGGGATAGAAGATCTTTACCACAAACCAAAGCACATAAAACGTATAAACAGAATTGTTCAATCGCTATTTATAACCTTGATTATAAGCATGTACATTGCTCCTGTATTATACCAAAGATTTCAAACATTATCTTTAATAACCCCAATTGCCAATTTGCTTTTATCAGTATTTTTTACTCTTTTGATGTATGTTTCCCTCGTTTTCGTTGTTATATCCCCGTTTTACACGCCTGAATTTTTGATAAACGCTGTAGATGTTTTCATAGATGGTTTTCATGAATTGATTCATCACTTTGCATCTTTTAAAGGAATTTGTATTGTACCGCAAAAAGGCATGATTATTATTATTTTTATGCTTGTTATAATTTGCACTTTATCTACGTTTTTCCTCAAAAAGAAAAAAAGAGAAATGACAATAAGAATTACGGTTATATTATCGATATTATGCGTTGCCGTATCAGTTATCATATCTTCTTTTCATACCAATAAATACAATAGAATAATATGTTCAAAAGATTGTTCGTCTTGCCTTATTGTTTCAGACGGAGAGTTATATTATTTTGTTGAAAATGAAAAACACATCGATTCAGATTTTATCATTTCAAACGATTATCTTGATATAAATGCC
>JAZOCZ010000213.1:0-2159 GCA_045596755.1 Eubacteriales bacterium
GGGATATGGAGGCTGTAAGGCTACATATGCCCGGACATAAAGGCGAAAATTTAATAGGCTTTGAGAAATACGATATAACGGAAATAAACGGCGCGGACAGCCTTTTTGATGCTTGCGGAATAATTAAAGAGAGTGAAGAAAACGCAAGCGAAAATTTCGGTTGTAACACATTTTATTCAACACAAGCATCTTCTCTCTGCATAAGACCAATGCTTTATTTGGCAACTTTGGGAAAAGAAAATCCCACCGTTTTGGCAGGAAGAAATGCCCATAAAACCTTTATTACTGCGTCGGGCTTGATTGGGTTTGATATAGAATGGCTTTATTCCGACGGGAATTATCTTTCATGTCCCGTAACGCCTTCGGACGTGGAGGAAGCAATTATAAATTTGAAGGATAAGCCTTCGGCTGTCTACGTTACAAGCCCCGATTACCTCGGTAATATGCTTGACGTGGGAGGGATTTCAAAGGTCTGCAAAAAGTATGGTGTTTTGCTTCTCGTCGATAACGCCCACGGAGCGTATCTGAAATTTTTGAATCCGTCTTTGCATCCCATGGATTTGGGGGCTGATATGTGCTGTGATTCTGCCCATAAGACGTTGCCTGCGTTAACAGGCGGAGCATATCTGCATATTTCAAGAGATGGGGATGAAAACTTGAAAATCTGTGCAAAGGAAGCTCTTTCCCTTTTCGGCTCAACTTCTCCTTCGTATCTTATCCTTCAATCCCTTGACTTTGTCAATAAATATTTGTCCGATGGATATAGTAAAAAACTCGAAGAATACGTAAAAGAACTTTCAAGTTTGAAAAAATACTTGCTCGATTTGGGTTATACCATGTCGGGCGATGAACCTTTGAAAATAACCGTAGATGCAAAGAAATACGGATATAAAGGGACGGAATTATCAACGTTTTTGGAACGTGAAAATATCTATCCCGAATTCGCGGACGATGATTTTTTGGTTTTAATGTTCACGAATCAGATATCTGATTTTGAGAGGGTGAAAAACGTTTTTTCTTCAATCGTGAAGAAAGCGGAAATAAGTAAACGTTTAAAAACGTTTGAAAAACCCAAAAAAGCAACGTCTGTCAGAAAAGCAATTTTGTCGAAAAAGGTTTTAGTACATGTTGAAGAAGCGGAAAACAGAATCCTCGCTTCTCCCTCTGTCAGTTGTCCCCCCGCGGTGCCCATAGCCGTCTGCGGAGAGATCATAACGAAAAATATAATCGATTGTTTTAAATATTACGGTGTAGAAAAATGCTTTGTGGTTGAATGAAATGAGGTATATATGAACGGATTTTATGAATTTGGAATAAGTGATCAAACCTATGAGATAGGGGAGGTCGCTTTAAAAAAGTTAAAGGAACGATTTGACGAAATTGACAATATAGCGGAAGCCAATCAGGCGAAGGTGATAAAAGCCATGCAGGATGCAAAGGTAGGCTCTCATTGCTTCGTTGCTTCCACAGGGTATGGGTATGACGATTCAGGTCGTGATACCTTGGAGGAAGTGTACGCTAACTGCTTCAAAACGGAAGCGGCGTTGGTTCGTCCTCAGATAACCTGCGGAACTCATGCAATAGCGACGGCTCTCCTTGCAAATCTCCTTCCCGGCGACGAACTTTTTTCACCCGTAGGCAGACCTTATGATACTTTGGAATCTGTTATTGGGCTTCGTCCTTCTCCTTGCTCACTTATGGAAAATGGCGTAACCTACGCGGAAGCAGATTTGTTGCCCGACGGAACTTTTGATTATGAAGCTATAAAAAAAGGTATAAATGAAAGAACAAAGGTTGTTACAATCCAGCGTTCAAAGGGATATAAAATGCGTCCCACCTTTTCTGTGAAGCAAATAGGGGAGCTTATCGCATTTATAAAAGGTATAAAACCCGACGCTATATGCTTTGTTGATAACTGTTACGGCGAATTTGTGGAACTTCACGAGCCTACGGAGGTAGGAGCGGACTTGATGGCAGGTTCACTTATCAAAAACCCGGGTGGCGGACTTGCCGCAAGCGGCGGTTACATAGTAGGAAAAAAAGAGCTTATAGACCGTTGCGGTTACAGACTTAATTCACCGGGCTTGGGGAAGGAGGTCGGAATCAACTTTGGCGTACTTCAATCCTTCTATCAGGGACTTTTCTTTGCGCCCACCGTC
>JAZOCZ010000214.1:0-8395 GCA_045596755.1 Eubacteriales bacterium
ATATGAGCATATCGGCAAGCCTTCTTATTTTAGCTGTCTTAATATTGAGAATGTTTTTTAAAAATGCTCCGAAATGGATAAAAGTCTTACTTTGGGGAATTGTTGCTGTCAGACTTATTTGCCCTGCTTTTATAGAAAGTGAAATCAGCCTTATTCCCAAAAAAGAATATATAACAAATAATGATATAAAAATGCAGGTCGAAATTTCATCAATGGATGACATTTCAGCATCCGATGCGTCAACAATTTATACATCTGCATATGATGAACCGACAACAAGTGATACAACGATAGGAAATACTTCAATAAGTGATACTTCAACAAGTGATACTTCAATAAACGGTAAGCCGATAGGAAACACGTCAATAAGCGATACGTCAATAGGGGCTGATGTCAATAAAGAACCGTTGAACGAAGAACCTGAAAGGAACAATGTTTATATAAGAACGTTACTACCTATTGCTGCAAAGATTTGGATTTTTGGAATTGTATTTATGGTATTGTATCTTGGTATAAGTTATATCAGACTTTACCAAAAAATCAAAACTGCAGTATTGCTCAAGGACAACGTATTTCAGAGTGAAAACGTTTTTTCTCCGTTTATTTTAGGAATTATATCTCCTAAAATATACATACCGTTATGTATGGAAGAAAAAGAGATTCATTATGTTGTATCCCACGAAAAAGCACATCTCAGCCGTAAAGACCATTGGTGGAAACCTTTCGGCTTTTTATTGCTGACAATATATTGGTTTAACCCTCTTATGTGGGTAGCATATGTTTTACTTTGCAGAGATATTGAATTTGCTTGTGATGAAAAAGTTATAAAAGATATGAGTGATTCGCAAAAAGCCGATTACTCACAAATTTTGTTATCATTCAGCACAAGAAAAAGAACTTCTTCTGCTTGCCCCGTTACATTTGGAGAAGTTGGTGTAAAAAGTAGGATCCATTCTGTGTTGAATTATAAGAAGCCATCATTCTGGATAATTGCTATATCAATTATTTCATGCGTTGTATTTACATTTTTCTTTTTAACTGACCCTAAAGACAAGGCAGAACTTTCAAGCGAAGCCGTATCTGATGAAATATCATCAAGCGAACAATCATCCTGTGAAGACATTGAATTGTCAGACGTAAGCAAGGAAGAAAATGCAAGCGAAGATGAAATACAAGAAGTTATATATGGCGAAAACGGAATAAAAATACTTGTTGAAAACATTGAATTTGAAGCATCAAAAGAGCCACAAGTGGAATTTCTTTTTGAAAACAATAGTGAGACAGACTATTTGTTTAACATACAAGATATTTCGGTAAACGGGTATATGGTTTCTTCAAGCATGAATGGAGACGGTGTAGCGGTTAAAGCGAAGAAGGGAACGCAACAACGCTTTTTTGTTAGCATATATGGCTCATCATTGGAAAAATGCGGTATTGAGCTGATAGCAGACATAGAAATCAGCTTTTGGATTTGCGATGAGGGCAACAAAGAAACCTTTTTTACTCCTATGCTTAAAATTAAAACTCCCATATATGATACATACAGTCCTACCGTTAATCACAGCGGATATATAGCATACAACGATAACGATGTAAAAATTGTGGTAAAAGGATTCAAGGATTTTGATTCCTCAAAAAGCAAAGGAATTGAAGTATACGTAGAAAACAATAGTAAAAAAACTGTGATGATAAGAGCTAAAGTCATATCAATAAACGGATATGATATAGACCCGCTCTTTTATACAGCTCCTCTTTATTACACTGAATATCCTATGGTGACCGAAAATATTTTACCCTCGAAAAAATCAGTTGGAGGTTTGAGTTTCAGGTCTGAAGATTTAGAAGCGCACAATATAACCAAAATAAACTCCATGGAGCTTTATTTCTATATAGAAGACTGGGAAACAGCTTCAGATATAGATAAAACAGATATAATCAAACTTGAAAGGGATTATTTTTCAGTACCAAGTAAAAATCCTGACGAGCCAAGCATTATGCATTGGGCAACAGAAATTGATTTCACCAAAGAAGAATTTTTTGCGTGGCTTGAAGGAAATTGCAATAAATCTATCCAAAATGAACACGGAGAGACAGTTAACATACACGAAGAATCAGGAGCAGAGCATGCACGAAGCCTGATAAAAGGAAAAAAAGTTTATTGGTTAACAATAAACGGTATTCCGCTCAAACCTGATGATACAATTTGTGTAAGCTATTTCGACGATAAATCTGTAATGATTTGGTATCCTTCAAAAAGCACAGGAAAGCCGACATATTGCTATTTCAGATATTATGATGAGTCATATACAGAAACCCTCAAAAAAGGTATTACGGAATTATTTCAAATAAAGAACACCGATATTCCAAATTCGTGGAATATTAAGAAATTCTCATTGTTGAAATATCCCCTTTATGACCACAAAGAAGATAAATATGTGGATACAGATGTGCTCGTGAAAAATTTGGACAACAGAGACCGCTATTTTGTCATTGATTATTGCGAAGTAACATTTTTTGATGCCGAAAACTTATATAAAGAAGATGATTTCAAACATATGGGATTTATGGATGCGGTAAACAATTATTAAAAAACTTTTTTCGATTTTAGAATTCATTTCTTTTTACTTTAATCGATACATTACAAATTTTAAATCTTATTTTCTTAACAAAAACAGGGATGTTGCAAATGGCGAAATTATCCGTCATTTGCAACATCCCGATTTATTTTGATAATAATTTTAATCTATATATATTTTCCCTGATTTATTTTCCATTTCATAGAAATCGTCATCGAAGTCTCCGAAAGGTAAATCGTTTTTCTTCTGTATTTTTCTTTTTCCGCCGACTTTCATAAAGTCACTGAAAAATGCGGGATATGATTTTTTAACCGAATCATCTGAATCAACAACGCTTTCTCCGTCAGAAAATGCGGATGCTATGGAAACTGCCATGGCTATTCTATGGTCTCCAAAGTCGGAAGTTTCTCCACCGTCAAGCCTACCGTTTCCCATTATATAAAGGTCGTCTCCCACAGCCTCAATGTCTGCACCAAGAGAAGTTAAAGCATCACACACCTGATGCAGTCTGTCACTTTCACGATAGAAAGTCGCTCCGCAATTTTCAAGACGGCTCTTTCCTTTGGCAAAGCAAGCAAGAACCGCAAGCATCGGAACAAGATGCGGAATCTCTGCACAGTCAACGTCAATGGGTGATGTTCTGTTTCTTGAAACAGAAACAAAATTTTCCGCTTGTATTACGTTAGCGCCAAAATCAGAAAGTATGTTTATAAGTCTTCTTTCGATCTGAGATGAAGCAGAATAAAGATTATCAACGGTAACACCATCCCCCAAGGCTCCCGCTACAAGATATGGAGCAGAAAGAGAATAATCGCCTTCCACGGAGAAATTGCCAGCATCGTAAACTTTTGCGGGGACAGTTATTTTTCTTGCATCCGAATCAAATATAGTTTCAACGCCAAAATGCTTCTGAACGAACGAAACGGGATTTATATATTCTCTGAAAGATACCTCATCTGAAAGAATAATTTCACATTCTTTCTGCAAATATGGTAAAGCGATCATCATACCTGACAAAAACTGTGGAGACGTTGCGGTTGGGGCTGTTACCTTTGATGTATTAAAACGTCCTCTTATAGAAATAATTTCATTATCCTTTTTATAAATCTCAATTCCTGTATTTGAAAAAAGAGTTTCAAATTCCGAAACTGAACGCTTTGGCAAATCTCCTGTGCCGAAGAAAGATGCATCAAGTCCAAGAACAGCTGCAAGCGGAACGGCAAATCTGAGAGTTGCACCACTTTGCTTACATTGAAAATCTATATGCTTCTCCCTGTTTAAATTAGCAATCCCCCTACCGTTTACTATCAAATTGTTTCCGTCATATTCAATTATAACTCCGAGTTGTGTCAGGCAGGAAATTGTAGCCTTTACGTCATCACTAACGCCTGCGTTTGATATTCTACATTCTCCTCCCGAAAGAGCGGCGCAGAACAAAGCCTTATGAGCCATAGATTTTGACGATGGTGCTTTAATTATCCCAGAAATTTTTGATGGTTGAATATACATTTTTGCCATAGCAGTACCTCCTCTCAAATAGATGAATCATACCAAAAAGTAATCATAAAAAGTATTTTTGAAAATTTCTGTTATATTTGTTTATATTATACACTATTTTTATTTATTTTTCAATAGTTTTTTTGCGAATTATAAAAACTTTTATCCATCTTTTTAATTCAAGATAAAAAAGAAAAAACTGTTGCGGAAAATTCCACAACAGTTTTAAGAAAATCAGTTAAGATTATTCTTTGATAGCGTCTACAGGGCAAGCACCTGCGCAAGCGCCGCAGCCGAGACATTCATCAGCGTTGATAACATATTTGCCATCTGTATCAACTTTGATAGCACTAACGGGGCATTCACCCTCACATGTGCCACAACCGATGCAAGTATCCTTGTCAATTGCGTATGCCATAAGTATTTCCTCCGTAAATCGTTATGTTTTATTGCTTTCGCTACGCTAACATAATACCACAAACAAAAGCATTTTTCAAGTGCTTTTTATAATCTTTTTCAAAAAGACAAAAAATAACACAAAAAAATTGATATTTTTAGATACAGCCTTTATTTATGATACCGCTTTCCAGCAGAAATGGTGAATGCTCTGTAGATTTGTTCTAAAAGCATTACTCTTGCGAGTTGGTGCGGAAAGGTCATCGCAGACATGGAAAGTTTGTAGTCGCAGAGATTTTTAAGTTTTTGCGAAAGTCCATAACTTGAGCCTATTATAAACGCAAACGACGAAAATCCCATTTCACGTTTATCGTCTATGAGAGAAGACAGCTCCTCGGATGAAATTTTCTTTCCTTCAACACAAAGAGCTATTTTATAAGCCCCTTTTGGAATTGCGGAAAGTATTTTATCCGCTTCTGTTTCAAGTGCCTTATCTATAACGTTCTGGCTTAAAGTTTTATTTTCGTCAAGGGGTTCTGGGCGAATCTTAACCACGTCAATTTCTGAAAAAGCAGAAATTCGTTTTTCATACTCCTTTGAAGCAGAATTAAAATATTCAGCACCGCTATCTCCGCAATAAATTACAGTTATACGCATATTACTCACATTTTGAGAGAGCGTATTTTACGTCTTCAAGGATATCGTCAATATGCTCTATACCAACGGAAAATCTTATAAGTCCAGGAGCGACGCCCGCACCAATAAGTTGTTCGTCTGTAAGCTGACGGTGAGTCGCGGAAGCGGGATGGAGAACCATCGTATTGACAGCAGCAACGTGAACTGCGTTCGTCGCCATTTTGAGAGATTTCATAAATTCCATAGCGGAAGCTCTTCCGCCTTTGAGGATAAAGGAAACAACGCCACTTGAACCGCCATCAAAATATTTTTTAGCCAAGCCGTTATAACTATCTGATTCAAGAGCGGGATAGAAAACCTTTTCAACCTTGGGGGATTTTTCAAGGAATTCTGCTACCTTCAAAGCGTTTTCAGAATGTACCTTCATACGAACGCTCAAAGTCTGTATTCCCAAATCAAGCAAAAATGCGCTGAATGCAGGTGGATACGTTCCGAAGTCTCTTGTTAATTGAAGTCTCGCTTTCGCAATATATGCACTCTTACCGAACTTTTCCGTATAGGTAACTCCATGATATGATTCATCGGGAGTTGAAAGGCAAGTATAGCCGTTCCCTGCCCAATCGAAATTACCGCTATCTACGATAACACCGCCAACCTGAATGGCATGGCCGTCAAGGTATTTTGAAGTGGAATGAACTACAACATCTGCCCCAAACTCAATTGGACGGCAAAGGGCGGGAGTCGGGAACGTGTTATCAACAATAAGAGGCACACCATGTTTATGAGCAACCCTTGCAAATTTTTCAATATCCAAAACGGACAAAGCAGGGTTTGCCAAGGATTCACCGAACAAAGCCTTTGTGTTAGGTCTGAAATACTTATCAAGCTCTTCTTCGGGAAGGTCTTGATCTACGAGAGTACATTCGATGCCAAGTCTTTTCAAAGTAACCATGAAAAGATTAACCGTACCGCCGTAAATCTTTGATGAAGAAATGAAATGGTCTCCTGCTTCCATGATATTGAGAAGGCTCATCATTGAAGCCATCTGACCGGAAGAAGTGCAAAGAGCACCAACGCCACCTTCAAGGGCGGCAATTTTCTCCTCAACGCAAGCAACCGTCGGGTTGGAAATTCTTGAATACATATGTCCGTCTTCAGCAAGGTCAAAAAGTTTTCCTATTGCCTCGGCTGTATCATAGGAATACGTTGTACTCTGATATATAGGCAAAGCCATTGGCTCTCCGCTACCCGGTTTATAACCCGCTTTTATGCATTTTGTTTCAGTTTTCATTTTTTTACAAGTGATAGACACTTATCCTTTCTATTATGTTTGAGAATAAATTACTTCATAGCCGCTTCGAATACGGACGGCAACGTCGACCAGTTCAATTCTTTTCCAGCCATACCTTCAAGTTCAGGTAGTCCAGACACCTCGTGCAAACCGTCGTATATTACAAAGAAAACCTTCTGCTGTTCCGTTTCAATATTGATTTTTCCGAAACATCTGAAAAAATCCGCTACTGACAAATCAGTATCCCTTATTTCTGTTTTGGCAAAAACTTTCTGGAATACCGTATCATAAATTTGGGAAAACATTAAAGAAGCCGCCTTGGAATCATAGATATCTTCAGGAACGTTTTCAAAAATTGCAGCAGCATTTTCTGCCGTAATAACAGCATCTCCTGCCAACGTTATATACTGTATATCATCTGGATTCTGTTCGTTATAATCCTTCATTTCCGGATCTTCATATTTAACCTCGTATGGAAGATTACATCCTATTTCAAGCTCATATTCTTCACAAAGCGTTGTTAAAGTGAAAAATGAAAGCATTGACTCCGTATCGAAAGTCATATATCCTTTTACAGAAACGCCAAAAACGTATCCAAGTTTTCCACAAAGATAATTTTCACCATTGGTTTTATATATCTCGCTTACGGTTCTGTTATATCCGTTTACAACAATAGTGCTGTTTAAAGGAATTTCTTCGAAGACAACTTTTCCTGTTTCTTCATTGACACAAAGAATTTTAACGTCTGTCAAGGTATCAAGGTGATCCTCGTAAAACACAACGTACACGTCACCGAAATCCTTTGTTGATGGAACTACCTCTTCAGAGCCTTCATATTCACCGTCATAATAAGACTCAGCGTTTTCATAAGAATATTCAGTTGTATCTGTTGAAACAGTTTCACCATCCTTGAAAAGACCGTCAAGGACACCGTTTACAGCAAGATATCCCACAACCGCAAACAATGCGACAGCGAGAGCAAAGGTTATAATAAAATTTCTAAAAGCCGTTGACATATCTTTTTCCTCTAATTACTCAGTTGTTTTAATGTTTGCATAAAAACAAATAAAAATCCTAAAACTTAAAATTTATCGTTGCCAATTTATCCATCGTTTCCATATATGGAACGTCAGTCCATATATTCAAGCATAAAAGATCCGGGATACTTGGCAATCCATTTATCTGCCTGTGAGCCTTTTACAACGTATACCTTTTCCAGAGCACTACTACCTTTGAAAATATCTGCTCCAAAGGAAGAAACACTTGCAGGAATCTTTACGGTTTTCAATCCTTTTGAATTGGCAAAAGCCTCTTTTTTAAGATTTATAAGTGATGAAGGAAGAACCACGTCCTCAAATTTATCACAATATGCAAAAGCATAGTCGTTGATCGTCGTAAGTTTTTGGGGCAAATTCACATCAGGCAGTTTTCTGCAACAGAAAAACGCATACTTACCGATGGTGGTAACGTTTTCGGGGATATTGACATCCGTAAGGCTCAAACAATGGCAAAAAGCGTATTCAGGAATTTTTGTTATTTTCTTGGATAAAACTACGTTTTTCAAAGAAGAACATTCGTAAAACAAGTACGAACCTATTTCAGAAACGTTATCCGTCATAGTAAAGGAAACAAGTTTTTTACATCCAAGAAATACACTTCCTCCAAGTTCAATTACAATTTCGGGCAACGAAACGTTTTCCAGACCGCAATATGCAAAAGCATAGGATTTTATCTCCTTTATGCTATTTCCTAATGATACGTTTCTCAGATTATAGCAGGAATAGAAAGCATATCTTGGTATTTCACCGTCAGCGGATTCAACGTGAACGGACGTCAAAGAAGTACAATTAGCAAAAACATATTCCCCAATGGTTACTTTCCCCATTTCAAGCGTCACAAGGGAATCGCAACCATCAAAAGCATGATCACCCACTTCAAAAACGGTATCAGGGATAATTACTTCTTTAAGCGAATCACAGTTATTGAAAGCATTGGATTC
>JAZOCZ010000215.1:0-1625 GCA_045596755.1 Eubacteriales bacterium
TAAATCCTACGATGAAATCAAGAACGTGGAACTCGTTCCATTTCAAGCCGCTATTGACGGTGGTATTGATATGATTATGACGGCTCACATACAGTTTCCGCAGGTTGAATCCGAGAAAATAAACGGACTTGTGCTTCCTGCAACCCTGTCAAAAAAAATCCTTACGGACATTCTGAAAAAGGATATGGGATTTAAAGGCGTTGTTATTACGGATTCCATGCATATGGATGCCATATCTTCCCATTTCTCCACGGCGGAAGCATCCATTCTTGCAATAAACGCAGGGGTTGATATTTTGCTCATGCCCGTAAATCTTCATAGCGACAAAAGCGCCAAAGAGCTTGAAAAATTTATAAACAGTCTTGTCGAAGCCGTTTCATCAGGAAAAATTCCAATGTCAAGAATAAACGATGCGGTGACACGCATTCTCACAGCAAAAAAAGAAAGAGGACTTTGGGAAAAGAACGATATTTCCCTTGAAGAAAAAATTTCATCTGCAAAAGATATTGTGGGCAACGCAGAGCATAAAGCATTTGAACGTGAATTGGCATCAAAATGCGTAACCGTTCTTGAAAACAAAACGGGAAATCTTTTTTCAGATATGTCAAAGGGTAAATCCCTTCTTTTTGCCGTACCTGACGAAAACATTCAAAAAAACGTTGAGTTCATTCTGAACCGTCTGATAAGTGAAAACAAAATCGATTTAAACTACCACATAAAACTCCATGATGACGTAAAAAAATCCCAACTCAATGATTATGACGGTGTTGTTATTCTGACAGATACATCTACGTCATGGAATGTAAAAAAACCTCTCAAAGTCTACGAGGATTCATTGGAAAGCAACAAAAAAGTTGCGGTAATAAGTTGCAGACTTCCTTACGATACAGCATTATTCACTAAAGCCGATTGTCTCCTCGCTTGCTTTTGCCCTAAAGGCGGCGTTCCCGAAACGGCGGCTTCCGCTTTTGGTGTCAATATAGGAGGCGCTTTGGAAGTTCTCCTCGGACTTGAAGAAGGAAAAGGAAAACTACCCGTAACAATATACAGCGCATCAGAAAATGGCAAAATAAATTTTGAAACAGTAATTTATTCAAAGCCTTAACAGAAAGGATGATTTGAATTGGCACAGAAAAAAACGTTAAAGAAAATCACAAAAGGGGAATCAAAAACCCAAAGAGCGAAAAAAGCGGATACATCCGCCAAAACGCCGAAAAAAGGAACGGAAAAAGAAGAACAGAACGCTCCTCGCCCCGTTAATTTCATTGTTTGGGTTCTGACCTTTTCGGCTATCGGACTTTTGATTTTTCTCTCGATGATAGTTAATATAGTTTCCCATTTCAACGGTGAAACAGCTCTGCTTGGATATCTCACAGAGCCTATCATGGGGCTTTTCGGCATATGTACCCCCGCCATCGGTGCATATTCCATCGGGTACGCCTATTTTTGCTATAAATACAGAAACGATCCGTCAACGAAAAACGCCAAAGGTGTTTTGCTAATTCTAAATTTAGTATTTCTACTCGGAACGCTTCACCTCATAAATACGCTTTGGGTAGACGTTCCCACAAACGTTAAAGACCTTTGGCAAAGCGGAACCCATTGGCAAGGATGCGGTGTTATAG
>JAZOCZ010000216.1:0-3103 GCA_045596755.1 Eubacteriales bacterium
CATACCAAGACCGTGTTCTGCGTTATCTTCAAAGAGGGAGTTTGCCCAAGCAGGACCTTTACCTGTTTCCTTGTTTACAGTGTAAGGTGTTGCAGGAGCGGAGCCACCCCAGATAGATGAACATCCTGTAGCGTTGGAAATATACATTCTTTCGCCGAAGAGTTGAGTGATAAGTCTTGCATAAGATGTTTCTGCACAACCTGCACAAGAACCCGAGAATTCGAGGAGAGGCTGTTTGAACTGGCTTCCCTTAACTGTTGTGTTGATCAATTCAGGCTTTTCAGCAACGTTAGCAACAGCATAATCCCAAGGAGCCTGCTGCTCAGACTGAGTATGAGCAAATACCATTTCAAGTGCTGTACCGAGTTTAGGATTGCTGTTTACAGGGCAAGCCTTAACGCAGAGCGTACATCCCATACAGTCAGCAGGAGAAATAGCCATTGTGAATTTGTAGTTTGTCTTAACAACGGGTTTAGCTGCAAATTTCGTTGCTGCAGGTGCATTTGCTGCTTCTTCTTCCGTCATAGCGAAAGGACGGATACAAGCATGAGGACAAACAAATGCACAGTTGTTACATTGGATACATGCTTCAGGATTCCAGGAGGGAACGTATACAGCTACGCCACGTTTTTCGGAGATGGTAGAACCCTGAGGGAACGTACCGTCAACGTAATCCTTGAATGCAGAAACGGGAAGATTGTCGCCTGCCATTGCATTTGTGGGATTAACAACGTTGTTAACGAATTTTTCAAGATCAGCTCTGTCGCTCTTGAAAGCAGCCTGAGGAGCTTCTGCAGTGCAGTTCTTCCATGCTTCAGGAACGTTAACTTCTACAAAAGCATCTGCGCCTGCATCGATTGCTTTGTAGTTAAGTTCAACCATTGCTTCGCCCTTCTTGATGTAGGACTTATAAGCAGCCTTCTTCATATATTCAATTGCTTTATCTTTAGGAAGAATGTTAGCAAGAGCAAAGAATGCAGACTGAAGAACGGTGTTCTTAACCTTTGCGTTACCAATCTGTGTTGTAGCGATGGTAGTAGCGTCAATAATGATAAATTTAATATTGTTGTTAGCAATATATGCTTTAACCTGACCTGGCAAATGTGCATCAAGTTCGTCCACAGACCATGCACAGTCAAGGAGGAACGTTCCGCCTGGTTTAACGTCGGAAATCATATCGTACTTCTTCAAGTAGGAAGAGTTATGACATGCAACAAAGTCAGCCTTATTGATATAATAAGGAGATTTGATAGCTTTATCACCGAAACGCAAGTGAGAAATGGTAATACCGCCTGTTTTCTTGGAGTCATACTGGAAGTATGCCTGAATGAATTTATCTGTGTTGTCACCGATAATCTTGATGGAGTTCTTGTTTGCACCAACAGTTCCGTCACCGCCGAGACCCCAGAATTTGCAGGAAATTGTACCGGGAGCTGCTGTATCGGGAGCGGGTTTTTCTTCAAGAGAAAGACCTGTAACGTCATCAACGATACCGATGGTGAAGTTATTTTTAGGAGCATCCTTTGCAAGATTTTCATAAACTGCGAAAATGCTTGAAGGAGGTGTATCTTTAGAACCGAGACCGTAACGACCGCCAACAACAGTTGCTTTAACGCCTGTCTGTGCAAGAGCTGTAACAACGTCGATATAAAGAGGTTCGCCAAGAGAACCGGGTTCTTTTGTTCTGTCAAGAACTGCAATTTTCTTACAGGATGCAGGAATTGCTTCTGCAAGCTTGGATGCAACAAAAGGTCTGTAGAGACGAACTTTAACAAGACCAACTTTTTCGCCGCAAGCGTTCATATAATCAATAACTTCTTCTGCTACGTCACAGATAGAGCCCATAGCGATGATAACTCTTTCTGCATCGTGAGCACCGTAGTAGTTGAAGAGTTTGTAGTCAGTTCCGCATTTTGCGTTAACTTTATCCATGTATTCTTCAACGATTGCAGGAAGTGCATCATAGTAGCTATTGCAAGCTTCTCTATGCTGGAAGAAGATATCACCGTTTTCAGCAGAACCACGGAGAACAGGATGTTCAGGGTTGAGAGATCTTGCTCTGAATGCTTTAACTGCATCCATATCTACCATTTCTTTAAGATCGTCATAATCCCAAACTTCGATTTTCTGAATTTCATGAGAAGTTCTGAAACCATCGAAGAAGTTTACAAAGGGAACTCTGCCTTTGATTGTTGCAAGGTGAGCAACTGCACCAAGGTCCATAACTTCCTGTGGGTTTGTGTTTGCAAGCATTGCAAAGCCTGTCTGACGGCAAGCATATACGTCGGAATGATCACCGAAAATATTAAGAGCGTGAGATGCAACGCAACGTGCTGATACGTGGAATACGCTGGGAAGCAATTCGCCAGCTATCTTATACATATTGGGAATCATAAGAAGAAGACCCTGAGATGCTGTATAAGTAGTAGTGAGAGCACCTGCTGCCAATGAGCCGTGTACCGTACCTGCGGCACCTGCTTCTGACTGCATTTCAACAACGTTTACCGTTGTTCCGAAAATGTTTTTTCTTCCCTGTGCGGACCAGATATCAGTGTAGTCTGCCATAGGGCTGGAAGGGGTAATGGGGTAAATACCGGCAACTTCTGTGAACGCGTATGACACGTGAGCAGCAGCTGTATTGCCGTCCATGGATAACTTTTGTCTTGCCATGTTTGTTTGTCCTCCTGAAAATTTATTTGTACATTTTATTTTTATCAGAATCGGGTGAAATTTAATCTTATCTCACCAAACAAATATAATATCACTTTTTCATATCTTTGTAAACATATAAGTTTGAAGAAAAAGCATATATTTTGAAAATATTTATAGCATAAAGCTTTATTTTTTCACTGAAATATTCCCGACTATGCTTTTTTTGTTCTCAACTCAAAGAAAGGTTCTGGGCTTGCATCTTCCTCACTTTGAGGGCCTGGCTTGATGAATTTTTCTTCTGGAAAAATATATTTAGGAAGCTTGGCGTTTTCTTCAGCGAGTCTTGCTTCTTCAGCGAGTCTTGCTTCTTCAGCAAGTCTTGCTTCTTCTGCGAGTCTTGCTTCTTCTGCGAGTTTTGCTTTTTCTGCAAGCTTTGCTTCTTCTGCGAGTC
>JAZOCZ010000217.1:0-7498 GCA_045596755.1 Eubacteriales bacterium
GATTTTTGCGTATCCGTAAGCTTGGCATTTACAAGATCATCTGTTTTATATTTCATATAAGTCTGTGATGCCGCGCCATAGTTCAACAAATCAACAAGCAACGTTTTGAATTCTGCATATTGACCAGAGCTATACTTGGAAAGCATATTATAACAATATGATGCTACGCTATATTCTCTCGTCTCGCTTGCGTATTCAACACCGTTATACGTTGCATACAACGTTGCGTAAATAGTATCGTTCATATTGTGAGGTGCAATATTTGAAAAATCAAATACGTATTTGCCATCGACTACTCTGTAATCTCTCACAATGGTTTCAAAGCCATTCAATACAAATACAACGTATGGATTTTCGTATCCATTGTTCAGAATCAACGTTTCGTTTACCTTGTAGTTGATCGTCAGGTTATCCTGCAACGTAAGGGACGCGCCTGAGAACGAAAGAGCAGTTTCTTTATTGTCGAGTTGAATAATGCCTGATTCATCAATTTTATAAACGCCTGCACGAATTAAACCATTTGTTTTTGATTCCGAAATACCGCAAATGCAACCCTTAACAGCCTTTTTAGTTTCGTCGATGTAATAGTAATCATCTTCTGACTTAACAACACCCGCGAAGATAGGTTCGCCGTTTACGTAGTAACGAATTTCGCCATCGTTATCAAAACGAACACCATCTGGGATCGGTTCTGGAATCATTATATTTCCATCTGCTCCGATGTGATATTTACCAGCTGGCATAAGCCCATTCGTTTTGTCTTCGGGGATATTAACTACGCAGTTCTTAGCAGCCTTTTTAGTTTCGTCGATATAATAGTAATTATCTTCTACCTCAACAACACCTGCGAAGATAGGTTCTCCATTTACGTAGTAACGGATTTCTCCATCAGCATCGAAACGAAGACCGTCTGGGATTGGTTCTGGTATGATGATTCTTCCTTGTTCATCAATTTCGTAAGTACCGGCTTCTATAAGTCCGTTTGTTTTGTCTTCGGGAATATCGCAAACGCTGTTTTTAACCGCCTTGCATGTGGAATCGATATAGTAGTAATAATAGTTTCCGTCATAATCGTAAAATTCTACAACACCCTTGTAAACAGGTTCTCCATTTACGTAGTAACGAATTTCGCCATCCGCGTCAAAACGAATTCCGTCTGGGATTGGTTCAGGAATCATTATATCTCCATCTGCTCCGATGTGATATTTACCAGCTGGCATAAGCCCATTCGTTTTGTCTTCTGGGATATTAACTACGCAGTTCTTAGCAGCCTTTTTAGTTTCGTCGATGTAATAGTAGTAGTAATTATCTTCCGACGTAACAATACCTGCGAAAATAGCGATACCGTGTACGTAGTAACGAATTTCACCATCAGCATCGAAAAAGATGCCGTTTCGAGATTCGTCCCATTCACCGTTAACGTAATATCTACCCTCGTCACAAACGTCGCAATTATAGAAGCCGTCTTCTGTAACTTCATAACTATGTCTTGCAGGAATAACTTCTCCCCATTCAATAACGGAACCACAGCCTGCATGGTTATCACATTCTGTTCCGAGATTATCGACGGAACCGCAAGAACAACCAACGCAGAACACACGACCGATATAACCTGCTTCTGTGCATGTAGGTGCTTTATTCTGTGGTTCACCAGCCGTATGGATGTGGAAGCTCCATTTATTCTGTCTATCTTTATTTGAGTAATAGCGATTCATTTCTGTCTGAATCACAGTTTCTTTTGCTGAGAAAGTTGCTGTGTTGCCGTTAACGTATGTTACAACACCAGCCTCAGCGCTGACTACCAAGCGGTAATCTCTTGTACCATCGGAATACCACATAGCGTGTGGCGTTAAGATGTAATACTTATCCTGCATTGCGGGGTTGTCAGAGATATAATCTTTACGGATTCCGCTGTCATCCATCCAACTTAATGCCATCCAGATACGAACGGGCAATTTGGCGAGAATGTTTGTATCAGCAATTTCTGTTCCTGTACGTGTGAACGTAATAACAGCGTCGTTATGGTTGTTGATATAATATTCTGCTTTAAAGCCGTAAGCAACTTCCATACCTTCCAATTCCCAATCATTTACATAATCAAGATTGATGGTAGTAGTTACGGATTCTATTAAAGAAATGTTATCAGCAACCAAATTAAGCCAGTAAATAGAACCTGTAGGCAACAATTTATCGGAAGTAGGCGCTTCCAAACGAACAGGGCTCTTTTCTGTGTTTACGACGAGTTTGCGAGAGATGTTACCAACGTTTCCTTGATAGTCTTTGATTTCCATAACGATGGTATGAACGCCATCATCAAGATACAAATCAGCAACGGAAACCAATCCGTTTTTGGATACTGTAATACCATTGGTTATCAAAGCACCGTCTACGTAAACCTTTACAGATTCACGATCCAAACCTGTAGCGTTTATTTTTGTTGTGTTATCGTAAGCCTGAGCTTTCAAAGAAATAGTGTTAGTTGTAACTGTCTGGCCTGAAATTTCGGGATAATTTGTTTTTTCATCATCAATATTCATGCCTGTGAAATAGGGGTTTTCGCGGTCAATTGTTGCATCAGAATAGTCAACAGTAATGTCGTCTATGTAAAATGTAACCTTCTGATAATAGTTATAATTTCCCGTGCCTGCTTCATATGCGGAGTTAATTTCGATATATTGAAGCGTGTTGTAAGTGGAGTCTACATCCCAGCTGAAATAGAACCATCCGCCGTTGTCAATACCGTTATTTGTACCTAACTTAGTATTCAAAGGGAGGCTTATTCTTTGCGTACCGCCTGCTGTTTTTCCCAATACAACGTCAACGTTCATTGTTTTGGTAACCAATTCAGCAGGAATATACATCCAGAAACCAACGCTTGTTGCCTCGGTTAAGTCAAGAGGTTCAGGAAGATGAATATCCATCTGACCGTGGCAGGATGCTGTAACGTTGGTCCAGTCAATATCAACGCCCATGGCATATTTACCGTTTCTAACCAATCCGTTGGTTCCATCTACCAAATAAAGTTTTGCGGGAATATCAAGCCCGACAGGGGTGTAGGTTTTCTTTGTGAAATTTCTATACGAATAATGTCCGTTTGCACGAGTATCGTTGATATGCCAACCATATATATACTCGCCTGTGTCTTCAGCATCATCACCGCCGATATTACCTGTTTTGGAGGTATCAATGGGGAAATAACCGTCTTCAAAATCGTAAGCGATTTCAGATGCTTTACCAAAACGGATTCTTGCGGAAATAGTTTTTTCTGTTTGTCCGCAAATAACTGCAGTAATAGTACCTTCAGTCAAGCCTGTGCTTTCATCACAAGCAGTGAACGTATCGCCGAAGATTGTACCTAAATCATTATTTGATAAGGTGTAAACGATGTCACCACTGCCATATGACACGAAGTTACGGCCTTCGTTTGTAGTTACTTCTACAGGCAACGTCATAGACTCGCCGTATCCGATAACGATTGTTTCGTTTCTGAATTCAATCTCGGGAAGAACGATTGTAATCGTTGCTTCACCCACAACGTTATCTTCATAAACCATCTGTGCTGTTACTGTTCCAACTTTGCCATTGGAAACAAAAAGGCCGTTTTGGTTTATAGTACCCATAGATTCGTCTGCCAACTTCCAAAATGCGCCTTCGGGAATTTCCACGGACGTTCCAACAAGGTCTGTACCGATTGCTGTGAACTGAACGGAGCTACCAGGAGTAAAATAATCAGCGGGAGCGGAGATAGTTGCACGTTCGAATTCTCCTGTCGCGGGAGCTGTAGAGAGAACAAGGATACCGTTTGTAATAGGTCTTTCCGTACCGTCAGAAGGAGAGCAATTAAGCTCAAGCTCTTCACCTGGACGCTGAGAAATGAACGTAGCATCACCGCCACCACTACCATTGATAGCAACAACGCAACCGAGGGAGAGCATAAATTCCCCCATTTCATAGCTTGTAAAACCTGTAGAATAAGGGGCCTGACGACCTTCGTTCATAACCATAACAAATGTACCGTCTGCTTTAATGCCTACAAAAGAACGTGGGGCTTGATCTGATGATGTGTGATTTACTGTTTTATACTGATTAACGCCGTCTTTAACGAGATAGCCAAATTGAGTGGGAATAACCTGTTCTTCCCAACCTGTAATGGGGGTAGTTATGGAACGGAGTTGAACCTTAGGCATATCATCAGGTCTTGCAACACCGTCTTTTTCATCAAAGTTGATAACAACGCAAGTCAGGCATCCACCATTTGCACCGTCACCAACCCCTTCAGCTGTTTCAAATTCATGTTGGCTGTTCTGATATATTTGTCCGTTGAGGATCATGTAACCGAGAGGTTCGCCAACAAGCTCTGGATGTTCAGTATAATATGTACTGTTGTACCAACTAAGGCTTATGTTCATAGCAGCGACAACGTTTACGGTGCCGTCTGCTGCGCACCATTCTGCAGGTGCCCAGAGCTTACCGTTTGCTTCTGCCCATTTTGCCTGTTCAGACATAATCTGAACGCCGTAGTTGCCAGCTTCAGGTTTCATTCCCTTATAGCTTGGGACAACTTGTGTGTAGGGGTTGCTCATATCAACCTCTACAACGTGTGCAACCTGTCTGTGTGACAAGTCAGCGTTGTTGAGAATAATTTCAGATTCTGCAATACCAGGTGCCAGATCGTAATCTTTTTTGCTGATAACTTTATAATAGTCGTCAGTTGTGCTTCCTGCGTAATCAATGTCAATAAAGGTTTTCGCAGGAATAACTGTTCCCCAATCAACAACAGAATCACAAACTTCGCAATATGTTTTGCGGAATCCTGCTTCCGTACATGTAGGTTCGATGTATTCAAGCATTGTTTCCGTATGAACGTGAGCTGTGCCTCTTTCTGCTTTGAATTCAGGATCCATAAGTTCGTCCGTTGTGTACATTTCTGTATCAACGCTGAATTCTTCATTGGAGAAAGCGTTAAGAACGTCGGATTCGTAGCCGTCTACATAGGTAATTTCTCCGTGGTCAACGTCTACCTTAACGTCGTGAGGCCAGAATGCGAAGGTATTCCAATAGGTTTCTGCTGTGTACCCTTCAATATGAATATCTGTATCGTAGTAAACAACACGGATAGGAAGAGAAGCTAAAGTTGCTTCACCAGAATCTGCGTTAATGCCTGTTTTTGTTATGGTAATAGTTGCTGTATTGGCTTCTTCATCAATGGAATATTCAGCGGTAAATCCGTCTGCAAGTTCCATATGATCAAGTTCCCAATGGTTGAGAGTGTTAAGGTCGATAACTGCTTTTACAGATTGAATAGTTTCAATCTTTGTTGCATTAAGGTTCATCCAATAGAGAGAACCGCCGTAAAGTCTGTCAAGAGAAGGATCCTTTGGAACGACCTTAACTGTGGAAGCATCAACCCCTGACTCAACCTTGATAAGTCTGATAATGACAGCTTTGTTACCTGCATAGTCGGAAATTTCAAATTTAACTCTGTGATATCCGTCTGCAACCGCAACGTCTGTAATGGAAATTCTGCCGTTTGCAAAGTTAACAGGCACTTCAACGCCGTCAACGTATGCTTTCGCGGTAGATTTGTCAATACCTGTTGCGTTTGTTTTTGTTGTGTTTTCAGCAACGGATGCGGTTATAGTTATATTATTGTTTGTTGTAGTTGCAAAATTGTGTTTTTCAAGGGTAACAGTAACGTTGTTTGCCTCTGCCAATTCAACTTTGCTGAAAATAGGAGCATCTCTGTCATCAATAATATCTGAGTAGTCTACGGTGATGTTATCAATGTAGAGAGTTTTAGGTCCGTTGAGAGTACCGTATGTTTTCCAAAGATCGTTTGTAGTTGTCTGAGGGAGCATGAATTCGATGAAACGGAAGTTGTTTGCATCATTTTTACTTGAATTATATGCAATCTTATCTTTGCAATCAAGACCTGGGATAAGTACTTCTGAATATTTGCTTACGTCAACTGAGATATATCTCCATCCCGATTCGTCAAATGTGTCGTAAACTTCGGGCTGGTTAAGAGGGCTAATCGTGTTTTTCTTGTCATATTTTCCGTCTCCGTTGGAATCGTACCAATAAAGGACACGAATCCACATATGAACGTAATCTTCAGGAACGTAGAGCCAGAAACCGATGGATTTTGCATTTTCAACAACGATTCCTTCATTAAGGTAAAGGTCGGCTTGAGCGTAACCACCATTGGAAATATTAGGAGCGGAAACGGGATTCAAGAACACCTTCATGGATCCGTTGCCATTGTGAACTTTACCGTTTTCTTTTGTGGCATGAGTAATCTCTTGAGTAAAGCCCGCATCATTTCCGTTAACCTCTGCAATATTCCATTCATCAAGCTGTTCTGCGTTTTCAAAATCAAAAAGAATTTCGGAAGGTTCGCCAAGGTTAAGAGCTGCTGTTGCAACGAGACTTGTATCATGAACAAACGTTGCGGTAACTGTGCTTGTAAGGTCCTCAGGTGCGTTTCCTTCGGAAACGGATGTAAACTTGAGTCCGTTGAACGTACCGAGAGCTTCGTTTGTTGTTGTAAGAGTAAAGTCACTTGCTTTATAAGCAACGTCGTGAAGACCGTCATTTATTGTAACGTTTAATGCAATGTCAAATTCCTTATCGAAAGGAGCTATCATAACAGCCTGTTTGAAGCTGATTTCTGTTGGAACAACAATTTGGATGGATTCTTCACCAACAACTTTATCTTCATAAACCATCTGTGCTGTTACTGTTCCAACTTTGCCATTGGAAGTAAATACACCATTTTGGTCTATAGTACCCATTGATTCATCTGCCAACTGCCACATTACACCTTCGGGAATTTCCGTTTTTGTACCAACAAGGTCAGTACCGATAGCGGTAAACTGAACGGAGCTACCAGGAGTGTAATAATCAGCGGGAGTGGAAATAGTTGCACGTTCGAATTCTCCTGTTGCAGGAGCTGTGGATATAACGAGAATACCATGTGTTACAGGTCTTTCTGTACCGTCGGAGGGAAGGCAATGGAGTTCAAGTTCTTCGCCGTGACGTTGAGAAAGGAAAGTAGATGATCCGCCGCCGTCACCGTTGATAGCAACAACGCAACCGAGGGAAAGCATGAATTCGCCCATTTCGTATGGTGTAAAACCTGTAGAATAAGGAGCCTGACGTCCATCGTTCATAACAATAACAAGGTTACCATTTTCTTTTATACCAACGAATGTTCGTGTGGCTGCATCTGATGTGTGGTTTACCTTTGTTGCTACGTTTTTACCTTCTTTAACGAGGAAGCCGAAGTTTGCAGGGATAACCTGTTCTTCCCAACCTGTTATAGGACTTGTAGTTGAACGGAGTTGAACCTTAGGCATATCTGCAGGTCTTGCAACACCGTCTTTTGTGTCAAAGTTGATAACAACGCAAGTTTGTGCACTGTATTGCTTGCCGTCACCAACCCCTTCAGCTGTTTCAAATTTATGCTGGCTGTTTGCGTATATTTGTCCGTTAAGAA
>JAZOCZ010000218.1:0-1920 GCA_045596755.1 Eubacteriales bacterium
TACTCTTGCCTCCTGACTTGGCGTTAGCCTCTCGCGGCACAGGGGATGGTTCATTTAATTCGGAATTCGGAATTAAGGAAATTTTTCTCCCGTTGGTCGAAAAACATCTTATTAAACTATATAATAATTTATTTTTCGAACGCAGTGAGAAAATTACCTTAACTTTTTGCGAAGCAAAATACCTCACTCGCTGAAAGTGAACATCACTTGTCGGAGACAAACATCACACGGAAACAATGTTTCCGTACATCACTGCAAAACGAAGTTTTGCTTGCCTTCTGCCTCTTATGTCCTGAATTTTCAAAATTTCTCTTGATTTTTGTCTTTTTTTGTATTATAATGGTAAAAACAATTCTAAATTTAGTAAATCTTGATTTAAAATGGGGTGAAGATATGTTTGTAGGCAGGAAAGCGGAGCTTGATTTTCTTGAAAGTAAATACGTGGAAGCTGAAAGCCAGCTCGTTTTATTGTACGGAAGAAGACGGATTGGAAAAACAGAAACGCTGAAAGAATTTTGCAAAGACAAAAAACATATTTTCTATTCTTGTACCCAAACCTCTGCAATAGGTCAGCTTTCCAAATTCTCAAAACAAATATTGATTGAGAATCATCCTGCAAAGCGATATACAAATGAATTTCCCGATTGGAAGGGTGCGTTTTCAGCTTTGAAGGAGCTCCCTTTTGATAAAGAACGAAAGCTTTTGGTTATTGATGAATTTCCCATTTTGTGTAAAGGAAATGAAAGCTTCCTTTGGGATTTAAAGGAAGTGTGGGAAAAGGAGCTGAAAAACGAGAATATTATTATAATTCTTTGCGGAAGCGCAACTTCTTATATTGAAAAAGAAATATTGACGGAAAACAATCCCTTTTATAGCGACCTTACGGGCGTTTACAAAATGGAAAGCATGGGTTTTTTTGATGCTTGCAGTTTCTTCCCTTATTATACAAGCGAGGAAAAGGTTTTGGCTTATTCCGTTTTAGGCGGTATTCCAAGGTATCTGAAACAGTTTGAGCCAACAGCCCCGCTTTTTGAAAACATAAAAAAGAAGATATTGACAAAGGGTTCTGTCCTTTACAGTGAGGCGGATTTTGCTTTACATAAGGAATTGCGTGAGGTTGCGGTTTACAATTCAATAATGGAAACTATTGCTGATGGTTCTTCAAGGCTTGGTGATATAACAAAGGGAGCGTATATAAACGATACGGCTAAAACAAGCGTTTATATAAAAAATTTGTCAGAGCTTGGAATTGTTGAACGTGTTTTACCTGTTGATGCTAAATCCAAATTTAGCGTAAGCAGTGGGGTTTACCGTTTGACAGATAACTTTTTCAAATTCTGGTATTCATTCGGGCTTGCTAATTTCTCACAGCTTGAAGACGGCGACGTTGAAGGTGTTTTCAAGTATAACGTTGAGCCGTTCATAAATGAATATGCTTCCTTTGCGTTTGTAGACGTATGCATTGAATATATAAAAAAATTGCAGAAGGAAGAAAAGCTTCCTTTTCGATATTCGTCAATAGGGTATTGGTGCGGAAAAACTTTTGCAAAGGATGGAGCAAAGAAGAAGGGCGACGTTAAAGAATGTAACGTTGATATTCTTTGCGTAAATCAGGATAAGACGGAATATTTGATAGGGGATTGTAATTTCAGCAAGGAGCGTTTCTCGTATTCAAGGTATGAGGAGCTTAAGGATCTACTTCCGCCTTTCGATGAAGATGAAAAGGTTTATTTCGCATTTTTCTCTCGCAGCGGATTTGATGATAAGCTGAGATTGGAAGCAAGAAGAAACGATAATTTGTTGCTTTTTGATATTGATGAAATAGTTAGCTCTAAAAAAACGCCTCAAAGCTTTACGAGAAAATCTTCTATGGAATCGTTCCTTTTGTAATAGGCTTCGCCAAGGCAAGAGGCAAGAGGC
>JAZOCZ010000219.1:0-2234 GCA_045596755.1 Eubacteriales bacterium
ATCAAATATCCAACCAAAAACAGTGCGCCAATGATGATGTTGATAAAAGATCCACCGAGATTATATAACACAAGCGGTATTTTACCGTCCTTCATATCGGGGGGAGTCATAAGGCATTGACCTCCCGTTCCGGCTAAGGTAAGCCGTTTCAATTTGAGCTTTCCGTTTTCCTTCAGCCACATAAAGGAGGCGATACGGAAGGAACAGAATTTATATCCCGTCATCAATCCGAATAAAAGATGTCCTGCTTCGTGAACGATCGTGTGGAAGAACAATGCAACGTACATACCAAGGAACAACCCTACAAGGGAAAAAATTTCTTGGTATAGCGGTGTATCTGCGGATGATTTGTCAATATACCAAACCATTATGAATCCGCACATTGCCCCGATCAGCATCATGAATGCCATTCCTATGTATTGTTGCCAAACTATTTTTTTCTTTTTCTTGACTTGGTTCATTTTCTTCTCCTTGATTACGGTAGCCATTTTATAATGACAGGGGACGGTTCTTTATAATGACAGGGGACGGTTCTGTGTCTGAAACTGAATTGTCCGAAAGTGTATTTATAAACGGCTTAAACTCGCGTTTATAGCAATTTAGAACGTATTTTCAAACAACAGTTCGTCCCCTGAATTTGCTATTCTTTTGTTAATTTTATGAGTTGAAATCTGACAGAGAACCGTCCCCTGTCAGACCTACTGTCAGATTCCCTTATCTCAAGCGATGCTTATATAGACCAAAAAAGCGTTTTAAAACACGCATAGTAAAACGCAACATCGAAAGAACCTATTATTATTTTATTAACACATTTTTGAGAAACAATTTTACACAGTATGTATAACAAAAGCAGGAATAAATTACAGATGCCCAAAAGAATTATATCTTGTGTTTCAAAACCTTTTTTTGAAAAAGTTTGAATATTTGAGAAATTATATATAACGCTCGACGATATTAATGCAATTAAACGTAATTGTTTTTCCTTTTTCACCATCTTATATACCCTGACTTTTTAAATGACAGGGGACGGTTCTGTGTCTGAAACTGAATTGTCCGAAAGTGTATTTATAAACGGCTTAAACTCGCGTTTATAGCAATTTAGAACATGTTTTCAAATAACAGTTCGTCCCCTGAATTTGCTATTCTTTTGTGAATTTTATGAGTTGAAATCTGACAGAGAACCGTCCCCTGTCAGATCGTCCCCTGTCAGATTAATGATTACCCATTAAGCAGTATGCGAATAATTTAAATTTGCTTTTTTGCTGAACGTCTTCAAGTATCTTGATAAAAGTGTTATAGTCTTCTTCGTCTTCGAAGATTTGCTGTCGGTTTATACCTCTTATCATCGCATGGTATGTTTGACTATTTGCTTTTTTTCGTGCTTTTCTTGGCATTTTTTATCACCCTTTACCATTTTAGCATGATTATTATACCATGTCAATATTAAAAACGTTCAACCCTCATTTTCTGACAGAGAACCGTCCCCTGTCAGAATTATCGGCTTAAAACCTCACTTTTTCAGTGGTTTCGAACCGTCCTCTGTAAGATTATTATTCAATCCTCATTTTCTGACAGAGAACCGTCCCCTGTCAGAGATTCACACGTGGATATATTGTTTTTTCCAGAGCATTTAAAGAACTTACGATTTCTTCTTTTGTGAATTCTTTTTTGCATTCAAAAAGTTGCCAAGGTGAAAAAAATACCCACATATTTTTTTTCTTGGTGAAACAAATCAAGGGGTTGTCTTCAGTTTCAATACAATTATAAAAAAAATCTTCATTATCTTTTGATAACTTCCACTTGTGGACATTATATAAAAAATCGAAAATAGGAAAATCGGGTTCCCAGAAAAAACGCTGATTATCAATCCAAATGCTAAAACTCATATCATACTTCAAACGTTGTATTTCTGATAACTTTAAATAATTTTTATACCTTTTTTGACTCTTTTCAATTATAAAGCGAATCATATTTATCCTTTCACGGGAAACGCGGTTTTAATAAAACCGTTGTTATTAAAGCAGACTTTAATTATTGTTTCGCCTTTTGTGCCGATTTGTTTACCCATATTTGTAAGAATGTGGTCTGACAGGGGACGGTTCTGTGTCTGAAACTGAATTGTCCGAAAGTGTATTTACAAACGGCTTAAACTCGCGTTTATAGCAATTTAGAACATATTTTCAAACAACAGTTCGTCCCCTGAATTTGCTATTCTTTTGTGAATTTTATGAGTT
>JAZOCZ010000220.1:0-1878 GCA_045596755.1 Eubacteriales bacterium
TGATATACGTAGTTGCGGAGGAACTTATCCCAGAGGCGCATGACGAGCTTGGAATGGGAACTATAGGTGCAACCTTGGGATTTTCCTTGATGATGCTTCTTGATATGGCGTTGGGGTGAGTAGGCAGGAGGCAGGAGGGAAGAGGCAAGAGGAAAGAGGCAAGAGGGAATAGGCAAGAGACGAGAGAACGGGACACGGGGACGGGGTCAAAGACCTGCTTCTCTGTCCTGCGCAATAGGATTGAGAACCGTCCCCTGTGACGTTAGGGGATAAGGCGAGAGGCGAGAGGGAATAGGGAAGGAAAATTTTCTCCCGTTGGTCGAAAAACAATATTTATTATTTAAAATTCAGATTTGATTAAAGGTTTCGATTGAGGGTAATTCCTTGATTCAAGGTTTTCACTCTTGCCTCCTGCCTCTTGCCTCTTGCCTGGGCGTTAGCCTCTCTCCTGCCTCTTGCCTCCTGCCTCTTGCTTTTACCAGACATAATCCTATTGACAATATGAATAAAATGTGATAAAATAGTTTTAAACCACAAAGGAGGAAACTTTTATGAAAGAGATTATTTTAACAGTTTTAGGCGTATTGGTTTTGCTTTTGCTTTTTAACCTTAAAATCGTGCCACACGCAACGGAATACGTTATAGAACGCTTGGGAAAATTCAAAGGCAGATGGTCTGCGGGTCTTCATCTTCTTATCCCCTTTATTGACCGCATTTCCAATAAAGTAACCCTTAAAGAACAGGTTCTCGACTCCCGTCCACAGCCTGTTATCACAAAGGATAACGTTACAATGCAGATTGACACCGTTGTTTATTTCAAGGTCTTCGACCCTAAACTCTTTACATACGGTGCTGTAAGCCCTATAAGTGCACTTGAAAACCTTACCGCAACAACCTTGCGTAATATTGTTGGTGAATTGGAGCTTGACGATACTCTTACCTCCCGTGACCTTATCAATGGCAGAATGACGGAGATTCTCGATTCCGCAACAGACCAATGGGGAATCAAAGTAAACCGTGTTGAGCTTAAAAACATTATACCTCCTTCTGAAATTCAGAACGCTATGGAAAAGCAGATGAAGGCAGAACGTGATAGACGTGAAACCCTTCTTGAAGCAGAAGGACATAAAGCTGCTGTTATAACCCGTGCAGAAGGTGACAAGCAGGCTATGATTCTTGCCGCAGAAGGTGAAAGAGACGCAAGAATCGCAAGGGCAGAGGGTGAAGCAAAGGCTATTTACCTTGCCAAAAAGGCGGAAGCAGACGGTCTTGCCGCTCTTAAAGAAGCGGGCGTTGACGAAGCAGTTCTCGAAATCAAAAAATACGAAGCATTGGTTGCTATGTCAAACGGCAGAGCGTCCAAAATCATCGTTCCCACGGATGCAGTCAACATGACCAAATCAAACGTTATTTTCTCCGAAACAACAGGTTTGGGCGATACAACCGCTCCTGCAGCAGATGTAAAAAAACCACAGAAACAAGACGTTTGCTGTGATTAAGTGAAATTCTGAACTACGTTCAATTCTGAACTTTGTTCAATACGGAATTCGTAATTCGGAATTCGAAACGCGGAATAATTATGAAAAGTTCAATTCAAAGGTTATCCCTTGAGTTGAACTTTTTTTATTAAATATCTTTTAGCAAATGACAGCAAAAACAGCATTTGCTTAATTTGCTGATTTTTGTTCAGTAATCCTAATCCTAATCCTAAACCTAAACCTAATCCTAATCCTAATCCAAAGCAAAACTTCGTTTTGCAATGAAATCCGAAACTGCGTTTCGGGCTAAATCGCTGACGCGATGAAATGTTGCTATGCAACGTGAAATTTTTGGCTCAACCAAAAGTTAAGGTGATTTTTCTCCCGTTGGTCGAAAAAA
>JAZOCZ010000221.1:0-4702 GCA_045596755.1 Eubacteriales bacterium
TTCATCAAAAGATTGGCAAATAACCAATCCAAAAATCTGATTGTTATAATCCTCGCAATAAGAAAATAACGTTCTTCCATAGTCATCTTGTTCCCAAATATAAATATCTGAATTGTACGCTCCTTCTCCATGATGCATATATCCTTCAGCGTCAGGAATACTGTATATTGCAGTTGTGTATAATTCTTTATATTTACCTCGATAAGGAAAAGGATTTTCCTTGTTAAAAAAGTAATCTGCTACAAACAATGGAATACAACCAGATAAAACAAACATCGAGACTATAAGAAATAAAATAGATATTATTTTTTTCATTTGAATAACCTCCTGTAATGTTTTATATATAAATTATACCAAAATCCCATAATTTTGTCAACATTTTCATAAAATTTCTCAAAAATCGTATCTTTTCATATAGCAAGTTCCGTCAATGTCTTTTTCGAGCTTGACCAAAAAATCAAATTTGTCAACTTCGACGCACATATGAAAATCCGATTCGGGAAAAACGTCCTTTTGGGTTTTGTCAAAAAATTTAGCACCGCTTGTGATTTTTAGTTTTTCAATTTCAGGACGAATGTCAATTTCTTCATCGCAAAGTAAACTTTTTATGTAATTGGCACATAAATTGTCTTCCTCTGTTTCGGAACGTGCATCAAGGCCCATACATACTAAGGATACTTCTTTTTTATTCGTTTTTTTGATGTATCTTGCGATTGCCTTTGCGCACAATAAACTGCCGCCAATGATTTCATCAGCACCCACAGCGTTGACTATTCCTTGAGTTCCTGCACTTGTTGTGTGGATTACGGTTTTCCCTCTTAAATCAAGTTTTACTATATCAGTTGGTGAATTACCAACGTCGAAATCAGGCAAAATCTTGCCGTGCCTCTCACCTGATAAGATATATTCGGGATTTTTTTCTTTAAGTCTATATGCAAGTTTTGCATCGCCAACGGGAATTATTTTTTCAGCACCCATATAAAAGCAATAAGCTTCCACGGAAAAGGCTCTGAATACGTCTATTATTACCGTTGTTCCTTTTGCCATTTTCGCACCATCTATCATATGTAGAATGTTAATTTTCATCTTCTCACCAATTTGTTTGAATTTTCATCTGATTCATATAAAGAATTTTATCATAAATACACGAATTTTTCAATAGGAAATATATTTACGTCAAAGCGGGGTATATATCGACACTTCAAATCCCTTCGAAGAAGTCGGGATTTGCTCTCGGGGCTCGACGCTACGGGGGTCCCCGAAAAATCGCAGATTTTTTGGGGGTTCGCGTATAGGTCAGGGTCGGCTCGGAATCACCCCACAAAACTCTGTTTTGCGGGGACTCCGATATCGTCCACTGGACTGTCATTCACTACCGACCCGTTCAAGTCCCCAAAAACCACAAGGATGAGCGGAGGGATTTGCTCTCGCCTGCGGTGCGTAGGGGTTCCCCGAAAAATCGCAGATTTTTTGGGGGTTCGCGTATAGGTCAGGGTCGGCTCTGACAGTCCACCGGACTGTCATTCACTACCGACCCGTTCAAATCCCTTCGAAGCAAAAAATGAAAGGTAGGAATTCATCCTACCTTTCATTTTTTGGCGGAGAAGGAGGGATTTGAACCCTCGCGCCGCGTGAACGACCTACACCCTTAGCAGGGGCGCCTCTTCACCACTTGAGTACTTCTCCAACGTTGTGAAAATAACACTTTATTTTGTTTTTTTGAAAAATCAAAAAAAGTTTGGCGGAGAGAGTGGGATTCGAACCCACGGCCCGTTGCCGGGTCACTGGTTTTCAAGACCAGCTCCTTAAACCGCTCGGACATCTCTCCTTGACAGCTTCACTATTATAATATAAAAAACATTGTTTGTCAACCCTTTTTATAAAAATAATTGCAAAAAGTAAATTATAGTTTTGATTTTGGTTCAATAAATGAGTGAAAATACATGAGAAAAAACTCGAACCAAGGAATTATCCTCGATTCGAGCCTTTTATCAAATTACATTAACATTTTGCGTAGTGAAAAATTTCATCTGCAAAAAGCTGATTTCATTGCAAACGCTACGCGTTTGCTTATTTCATACATTTAACGAGAACAGCTTTCTGAACGTGAAGTCTGTTTTCTGCTTCGTTGAAGATGCTGTCTGCGTATTTTTCCATAACCTCGTCGGTTATTTCCTCGCCTCTGTGTGCGGGGAGACAGTGAAGGACTATTGCATCTTGTTTTGCAACTGCCATAACGTCTGAATTTATCTGATAGCCTGCGAAAATTTTCTTACGTTCCTCTGCTTCGCCTTCCTGACCCATGGATGCCCAAACGTCAGTATAGAGTGCATCAGCATCTTTTGCGGCTTCAAGCACGTTGTCTGTGCATTGGTATCTTCCTGTGGAGTATGCCCATTCCATAATGTCTTTGTCGGGTCTGTAACCTTCGGGGCAAGCTGTGACAACTGTCATACCGCATTTGATACCGCCTACGATAAGTGAGTTTGCCATGTTGTTACCGTCACCGATATAAACGAGTTTGCAACCCTCAAGAGAACCCTTGTATTCACGGATTGTCATAAGGTCTGCAAGAACCTGACAAGGATGGCAATAGTCAGTAAGTCCGTTTATAACGGGAATACCGCCAAATTTAGCCAAGTCTTCAACTTCTTTCTGCTCGAATGTTCTGATCATAATACCGTTTAAATATCTTCCCAGAACTCTTGCTGTGTCCTGAACGGGTTCACCTCTGCCAATCTGAAGGTCGCGGGAACTTAAAAACAAAGCATTACCGCCTAATTCGTACATACCAACTTCAAAACTTACTCTTGTACGTGTTGAAGATTTCTGGAATATCATTCCCAATGTTTTTCCTTCGAGATACTTGTGGGGAATGTTGTTCTGACGTTCGTATTTAAGCTGGTCAGCCAAATTCAATATATCATGTATTTCCTCTGTGGAAAGATCTGAAAGTTTAAGTAAGTGATTCATTTTGAAATTACCTCTTTTAAAATTTTAATTGCTTTCTCTAACTGTTCATCTGTGATGGAAAGGGGAGGGAGAAGTCTTACCTTCGTTTTAGCACTTATAACAAGTACGCCTTTTTCCAAACATTCGTTTATAACGGTTTTTGCATCCTTTTCCGTTTCAAGTCCGAGCATCAATCCCATGCCAGATATGGATTTAACAACGGGTGAAAGCTCGTTTATGATGTATTCGCTCTTTCTTCTGACGTCTGCCAAAAGTTTTTCATCTATTCTCGATAAAACGCTTAAAGCACCTGCGGCACAAACGGGGTTTCCACCGAAGGTTGAACCGTGAGAACCTGGGGTGTATGTCTTTTCAACTTTTTCTCCAAGCATCGTAGCACCTATGGGAAGTCCACCGCCAAGACCTTTTGCAGTTGTGACGATATCGGGGGTGATTCCGTAATTCATATAACCGTAAAGCATACCCGTTCTGCCGTTGCCTGTCTGAACCTCGTCTGTAATGAGAAGAATATCCTTTTCCTTTGCATACTCAGAGAGAGCGGAAACAAATTCTTTTTTCAAGGGAAGAACACCGCCTTCGCCTTGAACGACCTCAAACATAACGGCGCATACAGGATATTTTTCTGCCAACTCTTTAACTGATTCGAAATTCGGTTCTGCATATAAAAATCCTTCTGTGAAAGGATTGAATATGGTGTGGAACGAATCCTGACCCGTCGCGGAGAGAGTTGTTATGGTTCTTCCGTGGAAACTGTTTTTAAGGGTTATTATGTAGTATCTGCCTTCACCGTATTTATCGTAAGAATATTTTCTTGCGGCTTTAATCGCACATTCGTTTGCTTCTGCACCTGAATTTGAGAAGAAAACCTTCTTCATTCCTGTTTTTGTGCAAAGAAGCTCTGCCAAATCTGCGCAAGGCTTTGTGTAATACAAGTTTGACGTATGCTGCAACGTACCCAGCTGTTCTGTTACCGCATTAACCCATTCCGTATCGGCAATACCGAAGGTATTAACCGCAATACCTGATGAAAGGTCTATGTACTCCTTGCCCTCTGAATCCTTCATTAAAGCACCCTTGCCTTCAACGAGTTCAACAGGGAAACGTCCGTAGGTTGATGCTACGAACGTATTATCTTTTTCTCTGATCGTCATAAAACACGCCTCCAAATTAGCAGAACATGGTTCCAAGACCTTCGTCCGTAAGTATTTCAATAATGAGTGAGTGGGGAACACGTCCGTCAATGATAAATACTTTTGAAACGCCTCGTCTTATCGCTTCTGTGCAACACTCTATTTTGGGAAGCATACCGCCTGAAATAATGCCTTTTTTAATAAGAGCGGGAGCATCGCTTACGTTGATTTTTGAAATAAGAGTTGATGGATCGTTGACATCCTCCAAAATACCGTGTGTATCCGTCATTGAGAAGAAACTTTCAGCTTTTAACGCACCTGCAATTTTAGCCGCCGCTGTGTCAGCGTTTATGTTATAAACGTTTCCTTCGCTGTCACATCCGATGGTTGATATAACAGGGATGTATCCAGCGTTGAGAGCGGCATCGATAACGGATGTGTCAACATCAGTTATTTTGCCGACATAGCCAAGTCTTTCGTCTTTAGTCTCGGCCTCGATCATATGACCGTCCATACCGGATAGACCGATTGCTCTGCCGCCCTTTATCTGGAGCAGGTTTACAAGCCCCTTGTTTATCTTACCGGCAAGCACCATCTGT
>JAZOCZ010000222.1:0-16433 GCA_045596755.1 Eubacteriales bacterium
TTTATTTATATTTCTCTTAGAAACTGTTTGTTCCATTTGAGTTTCCTTTCGATTACGTGTTTATGACTGTTCCCCGTTATACTTTTTATATCGGGGGTCAAGAAGCCACGTTTTCGCTTTATGTGTTGGAGAAACCTCGAAATAAGGAGGAGTTTCAACATAATCGATATTCAAAGCTTCGGGATTTCTTGGGGCAAAAGCATCTCCCACAATTTCTCCGAAAAGGCTGGGGGGCGTTCCCTTGATTGAATGAAGGTCGTTCCCCTTTTCCGCAATATTGGGAAGTGATTTCAGAAGTGCTTTCGTATACGGATGCTTTGGATCATAGAAAATCTCGTCGCTGTTTCCTATCTCAACGATATCTCCTGCGTACATAACTGCAACACGGTCTGCAATATTAGCAACAACGCCAAGGTCATGAGTTATAAATACAACTGTAAGATTATATTTTTCTTTAAGGTTTTTAATAAGCTTTAAAACCTGAGCCTGAATCGTAACGTCAAGAGCAGTTGTAGGTTCATCACAAATGAGGATTTTCGGATTACAAGCTATTGCCATAGCAATAACTACACGCTGACGCATACCGCCCGAAAATTCATGAGGATACTGCTTGTATCTTCTTTCTTCATCCCCTATTTCAACGTCCTTAAGGCATTTGATAGCTTCAAGCTTTGCTTCTGACTTTGAGATTTTACGATGAGTCATAATAGCTTCTGCTATCTGATCGCCAATGCTTTTAAGAGGGTTAAGGCTTGTCATAGGGTCTTGCATTATCATTGCGATTTCCTTGCCTCTGATGCCTGCTTTTTCCCACTTTTTCTGGGAAAGCTTTGCAAGATCAATTCCGCCATACATAATGCTTCCGCCACTTATAAAGCCGTTCGAATCAAGAAGTCCCAAAAAATTCTTGGTAAATACGGATTTCCCCGAACCGCTTTCTCCAACTATAGCTATTACTTCGCCTTTGTATATATCCAAAGAAACCTTTCTTATGGCGTGGAGAACTTTTCCTCTGAGCTTGAATTTAACTTCAAGGTCTTTTACGGATAAAATAACTTCTTTTTTATTGTTTTCCATATTCAGCCTCCTCAACGATGGTTTTTCGGGTCAGCGGAATCGGAAAATGCATTACCGATTACGTAGAAAGAAATAGTTATTGCAGAAAGGATAATAACGGGATAGAAAAGCTGATAGCTTTTCGCTGTGCTGAGCAAAGCTCTTCCGTCGTCAATAAGCCTTCCAAGGCTGGGAATCTTTATAGGAAGACCCAAACCAATATACGTAATGAATACTTCGCTTCCGATAACGGAAGGAATTGTGAGAGCAATTCTGAGCATTATAACAGAAACAAGGTAAGGCAAACAGTTCTTGTAAAGTATTCTCCTTGTAGGAGTACCAAGACAACGGGATGCCGTATTGTAATCTCTGTCACGAATTATAAGTATCTGGTTTCTGATAAAACGAGCCATCTGAATCCAACCCGTAAGACACATAGCAAAAATAAGGGTAGAAATGCTTGGCTTCATAATATAAGAAATGAGAATAAGCAGAATCGTATTTGGAATATTATCAAGAATATTGTATATTTCCGTAAAGATAAAATCAAGGCTTCTTACGTATCCCCAGAGAACGCCTACGATAATACCGAGGAGAGCCTCAACCAAAGCAACGCACACGCCAATGAAAAGGGAGTTACGTGTACCCGCCCAAAGACGCGCCCAAAGGTCCTGACCGTTTCCGTTAGTACCTAAAATATATTTGCCGTGAACGTTGAAATATTCCTCTCCGGACATTTCAATTATCTGAACCTTACCAGTTGACATATCAAAGCCGCCGTTAACTGTATAGTTCAGCTTATCATCACCAACAATACCTATTTTGTTGAGAACGCAGTTCACCTTATAGTTAAGATAGGGCTTTACGTTCTGGGCAGTTTTCTCACGTCCGTTAATGTCTGTGTACGTATTGTAAAAGTTAGGGTCATGTTGTCCTGGGAGATAAGGCTGTATAACTGTAAATCCCACTACGACAAACATCATAACCACAAGAAACATAGCAAATTTCTGTTTCAAAAAGGCTCTGAAAGTACATCTCCAATAAGAGTAGTTGCTATATCCGATTCTTTCAACGGCTTCTTCGTCAAACTTTGCTCGGGAGAACAACTCTTTTTCGCTCATTTTGCGATTTCTTACGTCATTTTTCAAAGCTTCGTTAAGACTGTTTTCTAAATTTTCCGTCTTTTGACCTTTTATTGAAAACTTTTTCATTATCTGTTTCCCCCTTTCTCCGATAACTTTATACGGGGATCGATAATTACCATAAGCAAATCTCCCAAAAGCAAGCCTATAATACCAACTGTAGCATAAAGCAGAACAATCGCCTGAACCAGATTGTTATCCGATTGCTGAACGGACTTAACCAAAAGACCGCCCATACCGTTTATACTGTAAAGGGATTCAACGTAAATAGAGCCGATAACAGTATTGAGGAATGACGTAGGTATATATTGAACCATGGGAACAAAAGCATTCTTGAAAACGTGTTTGAACATTATCTTGCCTTCGGAAAGTCCTTTTGCGCGGGCAAGACGAACGTAATCCTTGTTAAGCTCGTCAACCATATATCGCCTTAACCACATTCCGTAATAAGCAATATTACCAAGGGACATAGAGAACACAGGCAAGAGCCACCAGAATATGCTCACATCCTCGGAATAAATCATAGGTATTCCAAAAAGGTTTGTTCCGTAATGCTGTATAAAGAGATAGTATACCGCCGCAGGAGCAGCCTGTATAAATACTATAAACACAGTACCGAATTTGTCAAAAAACTTCCCCTTGTACTTTGTCATAAGTATACCGAGGGGTATACCCAAAAGCAAAGACAACACCAAAGAAGCAGAGCCAAGCTTTATGGATACAGGGAGTTTAGGCAAAAGGATATCCACAACAGGAACGTTTCTCTGTATCTTGTTGGAAACGCCCAAATCACCCTTTAACAAGTTTTTATAAAAATTTATTATTTGCTTTGGCATAGGGTCGTTCAGCCCCATGGCATCCAGCTTGGTTTCTATTTGCGCATCTGTCAGCTTATCAAAATTATCAAAATAACCTTCTATAGGCATTTGACGAACCAAGACAAAAACAATAGTGATAATTATGATAAGTGTCAGGAGCGATCGCGCAATTCTTTTTAACAAATATTTAACCATTATGTACTATGCTCCAAACTTCAAGTTAGTGCGGAACGAAAACCGCCCCGCACTAACAGAATTATCCTTTATTCACCCGAAAGGGTAAATTATTCAACGAATTATTTGCCTTCTACTGCGTTTTTGTTGTTTACGAATTCTTCCATTGTGATGAAATGATCGTAAAGCTTCTGACCCTTGTATCTCAAAGTAGAAATACCGAAGGATGCAAACTGACCTTCAAACGTGTTAAGTTTTGTTGCAACGTATCCCGCAGGAGATGCACCGTAAGGAATTACCAATGCGTGATCGATAAGATATGCTTCAGCCTTTGCAAATGCTTCGTAACGAGCATTGATGTCGGATTTGATTTCTTTTGCTGCTTTAACAAGGGCATAATAACCTTTGATAACTTCAGCAGAAGCACCGCCGTCTACAACGGACTGATACATAAAGTTGTATTTGTAACCGTCATCTACGGATTCCTGATAGAAAGGATCTGTCCATGTTTCAGGATCCTGATAGTCAGCACCCCAGTTACATTTCATGAATGCATATTTTCCGGAACGTCTTACTTCTGTAAGGAAGTTGGAGGAAGGACCTGCTACAACAACAACGTCAATGAAATCTGCTCCGAGAACAGTTTCAAGCTGCTGTTCGAGAAGACCGCATTCGCCATCCCAGCTTGTAGTGTTAGGATTGTATGAAACGAGCATTTTTACAGGGAACGTTGCACCTGCAGCTGTAAGAGCAGTTTTTGCTGCATCTCTGTAGCTTACAGCCTTTTCAGCATCGCCTGTTTTTGTAGCGTTGATGCCGTCGAAGGGAGCAAGAGCGGAGAAATCTTTTCCGTCATTGTTTGTGCAGAAGCTTGTAAGAGTAATTGTATTATATACGTATTCTTCAGGGTTGGTTGCTTCAGCAAGACCCATAAGAGCGTTCTTGTTCATTGCATAAAGAACTGCTTTACGGAAATCTTCGTTGTTAACAGCAATTTTCCAGTTTTCAGGTTCATATTCTGCGTCAAATTTGGGGTCAAAGTTGAAGCAGTAGAAGTAAGAATAGTCAACAGATGCTCTGGATTGGCTGATATACTTCAATTTTTCTTCGTTTGCAAGCCAGTCATCAGCAACTTCAGTATCAATATCTGCGTAGTCGATTTCGTTCTTAAGAACCATATCGGGAGCCACTGCTTTTGCTTCTGCGTTGTAGATATATTTGATTTCTGCGATGTAAACCATATCTGCATCGTAGTTAAGGTCGTTTCTCTTGAGAGTTCTCTTTTCGTTAGGAACGAATTCAGAGAGGTAGTATGCACCGCAGTAGTACATTTTGTCTGCTGCTGTTGCAAATTCTTTACCCATTTCTTCAACGATAGGACCGTATACGGGAAGATATGTGATATAAGTAAGAGAAGAAAGGAAATAAGGACATTCTTCAACAAGAGTATATGTAAGAGTGTAGTTATCAACAGCCTTAACACCAACTTCGTCGAAGCTTATTTCAGCCCATGTAGCAACTTCGTTGCCATCATCGTCAAATTCTTTTCCGCCTGCATCTTTGAATGCAAGACCGTTGTAATATTCTTCAGCATTTTTGATTTTGCCGAAAAGGTTCTGAACGGTTGAGCTTTCGTTTGCGGGATTAAGAGAATATTTGAGTGCAGATACGAAGTCGTTAGCAGTAACGTCTGCTTTTGCAGCGCCTGTGTGGTCAACCCATTTCTGGCCTTCGCGAATCTTAAAGGTCCAGGTAAGAGTTGCTTCGTCATAAGTCCAGCTTTCAGCAAGACCTGCTTTAAGAGCACCCTTAGGATCGTATTCTACGAGAGAATCTACGGTGTTTGCACCAACTGTCATCTCATTAGAGTCAGAAGTTATGAGATAGTTGAGCGTGGAAAGTTCGCCTGAATAGAGAACGCGGTAAACGCCGTCTTTAACGTAGTTAACTTCTGTTTCAGGTTTAGAAACATCAGAACTTGCGTCTGTGCTGCTTGTGTCAGTATCGCCACAGGATGCCATAGCAAGACATACAATAACGAGACAAAGCATCAACGCGATAATCTTTTTAGTCATGTTTTCCTCCAAAATTAGTTTTTTTCTGTTAGATTTTTCTTTTTTATTCTGCTTTTGATTCGCAAAAATATTCTCAACCACAGATTAAAAATTATATTACCACATTTACGTTCCTTTGTCAAGTATAAAATCGAAATTTGTATCACAAACACGATTTTAAATCCATTATTTTCCAAAGCCTCCCTTATTTATTGTATTTATATTCGATTTTTTGTATTTTTTTAATGTTGACAAAAATTTCAATGGGATGTACAATATATCAACACAACAACAGGAGGGCGTATGAAAGAAAAGAACTTTGAAAAAATGCTTACAGATTACGAAAGCGGACTTTTTATTCCAACTCACAAGGAACTTTTTGAAATTATTTTTTCTTATTCGCTCCCCGAAGATATACGCGAAAACATATCAGAGCTTGTATACAAAAAGCTTTTTTGCGAAGGCGGTATATTTATGCCCGTCCCTGAAAAGCTTTTCGAAGGAGAAATAAAAAGCGAATACTTTCCTTTAATAAAGGCTCTGATTTCCATAATGAAACTCTCCTCGGAATTGAATACAAAAGAAAATATTCTTGACTCCCATAGAAGTGCAGGAGAATTTATAAAAAATTTTGTCGGGAGCAACAAAGAAGAAGGGCTTTATACCGTGTTTATGGGTGAATTCAACAACGTGCTCCACGCTGAAAAGACCGCAAATGGAGATTTGGGTTCAGTTTTTATAGACGTTGATTCAATGATAAAAAGAGCAAATGAGGTCTGTGCCAAAAAAGTCATAATTGCACACAATCATACAACCTCTTATATGAATTATTCCATGGAGGATTATCACGCTACAAGGAAAATGGAATCGTATTTTTCGGTATCAGGAATAAAGCTCATGGAACATTTCGTTGTAAACAAAGGTAGATATTACGGAATTTTATACGACCTTGCCAATACAGATAATTGGAAAGGATAACATTAAGAAAGCTGTTGCGAATGAAATTTTCATCATTGGCAACAGCTTTTTCGTAAGTTCAAATATTTATTTTTTATTTTTCGCCCAAAAGCGTTTCGCTATAGCAAAAACAACCAAAACGCCTAAAGCAGCAAGTGCGGCTATAAAAATATTCACGTTTGGCAAGAACGACGTTGTTCCGTCGCTGTTTGTTATCTTGTCAGCGTTTTTCAAAACCGCCTGCCCTATGTACGGGCCTAATACGCCCGGTATAAGAACTTGGGAGAAAATTCTCACTCCTTGGAACATGCCCGATTTTCCCATCGGAGTCAAGTCACGTATTTTCGCGCCAAAAACCGCCATCGAGCAAAGATAACCGCACATCATTAAAAGCGAACCAATAAACACCGGAACCATGCTCTTTGCAACGACTAAAACCACGTATCCCAAAGCAAGAAAGCAAACAGAAAATGCGGAAGAAAAATCAAATCCCTTTTTGTCATATACCTTGCCCCAGAAGAACGTGGCAACAGCGGCAAGAATAACGGCAGGAGCCATAATCAGTGTATAATTTGCCATTTTCAACGTCTGCTCATAGTAGATTATCAAATAAGGCATAAAAATCTGTATGGAAACGTTGAAAATAATAAACATCAAGAGATGAAAATACAGAGAAATATTTTCTTTGACAGTTGACGGTAAAAAGCCGTATACAACGTTTTTCAAATATCCGCTTTTTGTCGGTACGTTTTTATCCTTTTCTATGATAAAAAATCCCGAAATACCAACAACTATAACACAAATTCCGATAATGGCAAATATTGATGTCCAACTTTCCGACTTGTTCAGGTCAAACGCCATGAATCCGCCGAAAACTGCAAGGACAGCCAGCATTGGCATCATAGAGTTTATTCCCTCTGCCGCACCTCTGTTTGTGCTGTCAGTCATATCCGTGACCCATGCGTTAAAAGCCGCATCGTTAGCAGTAGAGCCGAAAAAGGTCATCAAGCAGTCAAGGATAACAACAAGGGAAATCCCAACCGTTGTAGCCTGAACCGCAGTACCTACCACTTTTTCTATAAGGTCAAGCCGTAAAAAACAGAACGTAAAAATTGATATTCCCCAAAGTATATATCCACCGCATATAAAAAGCTTGCGCTTTCCTATTTTGTCAGATAAAGCGCCCATAAACACAGTGGTAACAGTGGCGGCAACGGCACTTGCGCCTACCATAAGAGAAATATCCTCAGGAGACGCGCCAAACATTTTATACATAAACACGTTGAAATACATATTTTCAACAGTCCATGCCACTTGCCCCATAAAACCAAATATGGTAAGAGCAAGCCAAAATTTTGATGAATGCATTTTTTTAGTCATACATCAACACGCCCTCGATTTTCTTTCTGAACTCCGCACAATCATTTTCCGCACGCTTGAAGCAGTCAGTTACGGAAAAATCTTCTTTAAGAATGGAATCATCACCGAAAAGCTTTGCTTCAAAGTTACCGCCGTTCAAAAATTCAAATTCTTTGTATTTTCTTATTTCATCAAGAAGATACATTCCTGCATCAAAGGGTCTGTATATATCTCTGTCAAGAATGTGAAGCTGAACCCCGCCGCATCTTTCCCCTTTGTGTTTGCTGAACGTTGGAGTAAAATACGCACTTCTGAAAACAACACCTGGGAGTTTTTTAGAGTTAAGAGCATCTGCCAGCTTTTTTCCGTCGATAAAAGGCGCACCAACCATTTCAAAAGGAATGGTTGTTCCTCTCCCCTCGGAAACATTAGTTCCCTCAAAGTAGCAGGTCGCAAAATAGTTAATGAAAGAATTCACCGTTGGAAGATTTGGAGAAGGAAGGATAAGAGGCATATCCGTTTCATCGTAGTACATATCTCTTTTCCAACCCTCGCAAGGGATAACCGTAAGATTACAGCCCATATTTTTTTCTTTGTTTATATAAGACGCAAATTCTCCCACGGTAAGAGCATATCTTGCGGGGATTGCGTATTCACCAACCCCGCTGGAGAAATTCTCATCAAGAGTAATACCCTCCATAATAATTCCGCCGACGGGATTAGGTCTGTCAAGAACAACAACCTTCTTCCCTTTTTCCGCACAAAGCTTCATTGAGCGGGTAAGAGCATAAATGAAGGTGTAATATCTTGCTCCAACATCCTGTATATCAAACACCAGAATATCGAAGGTATCAAGCATTTCATCCGTCATATGCTTGTTTTCACCGTAAAGGCTATAAACGGTAAGACCCGTTTCAGAATCAATATACGTGGAAATATGCTCGCCCGCCTGAATATCTCCGCGGATTCCATGCTCGGGAGCAAAAAGCGCGGTTACGTTATATTTTTCCGCAAGAACCTCGTATGTAGGGCGAAGCTTGGCATCAACCCCTGTTGGAGCGGTTAAAACGCCAAGTCTTCCTTCCTTTAAAACGTCAAGCCTTGATATATTATCAATTCCCGCTTTAACTGTTTTTCTCATAATCGTTATCTCATGAAAGTTTCATTGATTTTTTTGTAATATGCAATATCCACGTTATCTATTGTTTCCTGTGTGGTTCTGTACATCCAGTTACCCTCAGCAGTACCGGGAACGTTCATTCTTGTGTCAGAACCGAATCCGCACATATCCTGAAAAGGAAGAATAGTAACACGTGCGTTTGAACGCCAGAGAACCTCAATAATCTTTCTACAGCCCGGAGCGTAGAATCCGCCTTCGTCCCAACGAACTCCTTCAGCAGAGCAATAACGCATAGCACGTTCTCTGTCCTCATGATCCATAGAGAAAAGTGCGCCAAGAAGGGTATCGTTATCGTGAGTGCCTGTGTAAGCAACACAGTTTTCAGGGTAAACGTGAGGCGAATGTTCGCTTTCCTCCTTGCAGCCGATACCAAACTGAATAATTTTCATTCCTGGGAATGCAGTATCAGCAAGAAGCTTTTCTACGTCCTCGCCAAATTCGCCCAAGTCCTCCGCAATAATTGGCAATTCTCCAAGAGCGGCTTTGAGGGCTTTGAAGAGCTTCATTTTAGGGCCTTTAACCCATTTGCCTTCCTTTGCCGTTTCAGCACCTGCGGGAATAGACCAATAAGAAGCAAATGCTCTGAAATGGTCAATTCTTATTATATCGTGATATTTAAGGCTGTTTTTAATTCGTTTTATCCACCATTCAAAGCCTTGCTTTTCCATTTCCTTCCAGTTATAAACAGGATTGCCCCAATACTGACCGTCCTCAGAGAAGAAATCAGGGGGAACACCCGCAACAGCAGATGGAACGTACTGGTCGTCAAGCTGGAAAAGCTCCTTGTTGTTGTAAACGTCTGCAGAACGGAGACTTACGTAGAAAGGCATGTCCCCTATTATATAAATTCCCTTGGAGTTAACGTATTCCTTGAAAGAAGCCCATTGCATATCAAAAAGATACTGAATGAAAATGCAAAGCATTTTATCTTTTTCATCTGCTTTGTTTTTGTCCCACTCTCCCATAGGAATATATCCGTTTGCTTTTGCAACTGCAAAAAATTCTGCATATTCTTCTACCGATGGGTTTTCTTTGGCAAAAGCAACCGCTTTTTCCAAAAGCTCGGGAGATGCATTGCTAAAAGCTTCTTCAAGAGCAAACATTCTTGACTTATAAATAAACTCATAATCAACAGAATATGGTGAGCCTGCGTATTTGCAATTTTCAAGAGTAGCTCTGGAAATAAGACCTACCTCGCAAAGCATTTCGGGGTCTATATAAAGATAGTTGCCCGCAAATGCACCGTCGCTGGAATAAGGTGAGTTTGCATCGCCAAGAGGATTTATGGGCAAAATCTGCCAATAGGTAAATCCGCCTTCTGCAAGGAAATCCGCAAATTTTCTTGCTTCTTTTCCCACAGTACCAATACCGTATTCACCTGGCAAGGAAGAAATGTTCATAAGAACACCCGATGAACGCTTTAAAAAACATATTTTTCTCTTTTTTTCATCTGAACAAATAAAACCTGACATAGTAAACTCCTTTGTTTTAGTTTGCTCCTGATCGGAGACCTCTTTTCGGATAAATTATACCACATAACACCGCATAATGTCAACCATAAAAAAGCCAGAAAAAAATGAAAATGGAAAATTGAAAATTGAAAGTTACTTTTTACTCATGCCTCTTGCCTCTTGCCTCTTGCCTCCTGCCTCTTACCTCCTGCCTCTTGCCTCTTACCTCCTGCCTCTTGCCTCTTGCCTCTCGCCTCTTGCCTCCTGCCTCTTGCCTCTTGCCTCCTGCCTCCTGCCTCTTGCCTCCTGCCTCTTGCCTCCTACCTTGTAATCAGCGGTTTTGAAAATATTACAAAAAAAGGTTCCCTTCTCCGCAGAGAAAGAAACCTCGTTTTTTAAATTACAATTCAATTACTGAACAACTGTAACCTTTGTGATGTGGGGGTTTGAACCTTTGTACCAATAAACAAAGCCTTCAACGTCAACAACCTTACCAACTTCAAGTGTGCTTACAGTCTTATAAACGTCTGTTTCAGGGTCTGTAAGGTAACGTTCAACGCAGAAAGAATAGCTTGCGCCGTTAAGACCAAGTGTTACGTAAATATCGTCACCAGGTTCGCCGTTTTTGAACTCAACCTTTTCAACTGTCATGCCCTTGAATACTGCAAGCTGGTTCTGATAGTTGATAAGATCTTCTGTTGCGATAACGTCTGTAAGATCAACAGGTTCTGCAATATATGTGTCTGCACCTTCAATGATTTCGAAAGTGGAACCTGAAGCAATTTCAACTTCACCTTCCCAAATGGTTTTGAAGCCCGTTACACGAATCTTTGTACCAGGAACGAGTTTTGCAAAATCTTCTTCTGAGCAAGCCATTTCATAGATGAAATATGCACCGTCTTTGTCCTGTGTATAGATAGTAGCTTTGTTATCCCACCAGGATTGTTTTGCCTGAACGTATGCTTCGATAACAACTGCTGCGTCAACTTCAGCTGCTGCATATTCAGCATAAGTCATAACTTTAACGTCGTCTGCGGAAGCATCAGTAGAAGCATCTGTGGATGCGTCTGCGGAAGCATCAGTAGAAGCATCTGCGGATGCGTCAGCAGATTCTTCTGCTTTGGATTCCGTCTTGGATTCTTCTGCTTTGGATTCTGTTGATACTGCGGAAGAATCATCGCCATTACCGCAACCAACAAGAACTGTGGAAAGAGCAAGTGCTAAAAGCAGCATGCAAATGGTGAATTTTTTCATTTTTTATTCTCCTAAAAAATTTGTGTTTCGGCTTATCGTCCGAACAAAGCATATTATATACCAATTTTTTTAAAAGTCAATAGTTAATTTGAAAGTTATTTTTCGCTATCAAATTCAAAAATTATTGAATTTTACTAAATAATCGCCGTTTTTATATTCTCACTATTCATCATCGGTTTCAACGTTTATTTCACCATCGGAACATATAACCGTATGATTGGCGGTTCGGGAATCGTAGTAAGATTCCGAAAAATTCTTCTTCCACCCGCTCATAATATTCTTTAAACACAGGGAAAATAAAACCCGTAAGACTCAAGAATCTTCTTTACTGCCTTATCCTCTTCGGTATTAAGATCAAAGTAACCCAGTCCTACCATTACTGAATTGCATCCATCCATAGAAAAGCAAAAAGTTTTGCCGTCAAGCCTCACCGAAACGTCATTTGAAAACCCGCAAGAAGGAACAGAATCATAATGAAGAATCTTACCGTCAAAAATCTCGGAAAGAGTTTTTGCATCTTCTTCAGTTATCTGGCATTTAACGTCGGAATTTTTGGTTTTAAAAATTGCTTCTCCTGCGCCATCAGACGAAACGCTCACGGAAGAGCACCCAAAAAGGAAAAGCGTAATCAAAACGAGTAAAAAAAACAAAAGTATTCTTTTTTTCATTTTTTATTCTCCTAAAAAATTTATGTTTCGGCTCATTGTCCGAACAAAGCATATTATATACCAATTTTTTAAAAGTCAATAGTTAATTTGAAAGTTATTTTTCGCTATCAAATTCAAAAATTATTGAATTTCACTAAATAATCGCAGTTTTTATCTTCTCACTATTCATCATCGGTTTCAACGTTTATTTCACCATCGGAACATATAACCGTATGATCGGAGGTTCGGGAATCGTAGTAAGATTCCGAAAAATTCTTCTTCCACTCGCCCATTGTACCTTCGTAAATTATCTTTTTCAACGATTCACAATCTCTGAATGCATTTTCGCCCAAAGACGTAACAGATGCGGGAATATTTATTTCCTCTATCGTTGAATTGCCAAAAGCACCCTCGCCGATAGAATCAAGACCGTCGGGAAGAATAACGCCTGAAAGGTTGCTTCCGTTAAATGCACTCTTACCTATTCCAACAACGGATGCAGGAACTTCATAAACCGCCCCGCTCTTCGCCTCGGGATATTTTAAAAGCTTCGTTTTATCTTTATTAAACAACACCCCGTCCACCGATGAAAAATGTGGGTTTTCATCTGATACCGTGATTTCAACAAAATGGTCACACATCAGAAAAACATTGTACAAATCAGAAGAAACGCCTTTTCCCAAATGAATACTTTCCATATTTACGCAACCGGTAAAAGCCCCTTTGCCGATTTCCGTTACAGAATCGGGGATAGTAACAATATGAAGATTTGAATTATTACAGAAAGCCATTTCGTCTATAATCTGAATGCTTTGCGGGAAATCCACTTTCTTAAGATTGTCGCTGTTGAGGAACGCATAAGGAGCGATCTTCACAATCCCTTCGGGAATAGTATACGTTTCATTTTTCTTAACGTTGCAATAATAAAGGAGCGTTTTTTTATCCTTGGAGAAAAACACACCGTCCTCGCAAACCAAAAACGGATTTTCTTCATTCAAAAAGAATCTTATATCTTCATGGCAATCATTAAAAGCCGACCAACCTATTTCCTTCAATTTTGAACCCATATGAACTGTTTTGAGTTTTTCACAAAAGGAAAAGGAAATACAACCCAAGCTTTCAAGACTTTCGGGAAGCTTAACACTTTCGAGTTCAATGCAAAATTCAAAAGCATTTCTGCCAATGGAAACAACCCCTTCGCCAAAATCAACCTCTTTAAGACTTATACAACTCTCAAAAGCAGAATCTCCGATTTTATTCACACTGTCGGGCAACGTTATTTTTTCAAGTTTATTAAAACCGTAAAAAGTATGTCCCGTCACAGAGGTTATTCCTTCCTCAATTACAAGCTCTTTTGCTTTCTCTGCATACTTATCCAACGGACATTCATAATAGAAATCAGGCATATCTCCCTCACCTTTAATGGTAAGAACGTCGTTTCTGTATTCCCAACTTATATTGTCGTATTTGCCACCACTGAAAATATAAGAAGCCAACAATGCCATACCCGCCACAACCAATACCGTTAACGCTATGAATAAAATTATTTTCTTTTTCATATCTTCGTATTCCTTTCGCATTAAAAATTCAAAAAAAACGGAACCGTACTACTTGTAATAGTACGGTTTCATTCTATCATACAAATTTTACTTTGTCAAGTCCTTTTTCTTTTTAAAAGCTGAATAAGCAGAAAAGAAAACAAGCACAGTCCACACGGATATAAGCGAAGCGATGAGAATTTTCGACTCTTTCGGAAGCTCGCCAAGGTCCTTCTTTCCCTCTTTTGCATTGGTGGGAGAAAGGTTATCGAGTCTGTAAAGGGAAGTCATTTCTTTGTAAAGATTATCAATATAAGTCTCATCAACGGTTTGACCTCTTCTGACGGACTTTGTTACGTCTTCTATTAACTGCCCCGCCGCATTTCTCAAGGATGCAGAACCGTTGAAAACAGGGGTAACAAAGGTTTTATCAGTGTTATCGAGAAGGAGCTTCGTTGCGTCTAATTTAACGTTGTAATAAAAGTCGTTGTCCTCACCGCTTCTTGACAGATAATCCTTATATATGTCCGAGCTTTGTGCCTTTGAGGTTACAGGAACGTAGCCTTCCGTTTGCGAATACGCTATTTGAACGTCATTCGTAAGAAGAAATTGCGTAAAGAGCCATGAAGCAAGAACTCTGTCAGGGTCTTCCTTGTTGAACACGCATACGGAAGGGCCTTGGGATATCATAGTTGGGTTTTCCGTATCATACTGGGGAATAGGTTTGACAACCGTATCAAATTTAACGAGCTGGTCTTCCGCTATATCAATAAGGGGAGCGTTTGAGCCCATCCAAGTCGCTCCCGCCGTTGAGTCAACGGCAAAAATACATTGACCTGCATTGAGGTAGTTTGCAGGATATCCTGTAATTTTAAATGTGGAAAAAGATTTCGCTTTCGCGTATGGAGCAATATTCAACAAAAGCTCTTTTGCAGTATCGTTAAAAAGGAGAATTTCCCCTTTATCCGTTGAATAACCCGCTTTTTTCTGATTCAAAATCTGGATCATCATATTGTCCGTCGATTTATAAATAAAAGGTATAAGAACTTTTTGACCGTTAACGGCAAAGTTCCCGTTTTCATCCTTTGCCATAGCCGCCTCGGAAACCTCGAAAACAAAATCCCAAGTGAGAACCTCAGGAATCGTATAACCCAGCTTTTCAACGTAATCCTTGTTTATATAACAAGCCTCCGTAGAACGCATGAAAGGAAGGGCGTACTGTGTTCCGTTTATCTTTCCTTCTTTCAGAAACTTATCAATTATTTCACCGTTTTTAACGGAATCGAATTTAACCTCAGTTCCTCCCAAACCGTATTTTTCGTCCGCCATAAGCTCATCGAGGGGGACTACAACGTTTTCACCTGAAAGATAAGTTGCAATATGGTCGGGGTACGTTATGCATACGTCAGGAGTGGTTGACGTGGCAATATTGGTTATAACGTCATTATATATATCGTTATAGTTTGTATAAAGCCTTAAATTTATCTTGATATTGGGATAGATTTTGCAAAAATCCTCAATAGCTTTTCTATATATATTTGCCTGAGTTATATTCGTATCGTTTTTTGCCCAGAAGGTCAACTCAACCTCTTTGCTTTCGTCAAACTCCGAAGGAACATCGAAGCCAACAAGCTTTCCGCCACCGTGGCAGGATGTCAAAGAAAAAACCAATACAAACGTTAAAAAAAGGCACAGTTTTTTCATCCCTTGATTCCCCCTCTCGCAACGCCTGCGCTGATTTTTTTTTGGAATATAAGAAACAATACAATAAGAGGAAGGGAAACAACCACAACCGCCGCCATCATAGCAGGAACGTTTTCTCTGCCGAAGCCGTTTTCCCTTATCTCCTGTATGCCGTTTGACACAAGGAAATAATTCTGATCATCCGTAATAAGTCTTGGCCATACGTATGAATTCCAACATTCAACCACCTTCAGTATGGTAACTGTAACTATGGTAGGCTTGCATACGGGAACTATAACCCGAAGAAGATATTTGAAATCAGATGCACCGTCAACCTTGGCGGCATAATATATCTGATCGGGAACGGAAGCAAAATTCTCTTTAAGGAGATAAATATAGAAAACCGACGTTACCGAAGGGAGAATAAGTCCCATGAACGTATTTCTCATATCAAGATTGGTAACTGTTACAAAGTTTGTAATAACAACAAGCTCGTTGGGAATCATCATAAGGGACAGAAGCAAGGTAAAAGCCAAATTCTTACCCTTGAATTCAAGGCGGGCAAAGGAAAAAGCCGCAAGAATGCTGACTATAAGCATAAGTGCAGTAGTTACCATGGTGTAAAGAAGAGTGTTGAAAAAATATTTTCCCAAAGGAACTGCGGTAAACGCCTGAAAATAATTTTCAAAGGTGGGAGATGCGGAATAGAATTTAGGTATATACTCCGACGTATATTCTCCGTAGCTTTTGAAGGATGAAAGCACCATCCAATAGAAAGGGAACAAAACGACCAAAGCCCAGAATGCAAGAAGAACGTATATAAACACTTTTCCCGTTTTTTCTCTTGCGTCGCTTTTTTTCTTTTTTGAAAGAACAGTTTTTTCCAAAGAAGCTCCCCCTTTCATTGATATTTAACGTGTTTCTTGCTGACTGCAAGATTTATACACGTTATGGTAAGTACAATAGCAAAAAGTATAATTGCCGTTGCCGAAGCGAAGGAGGGATATCCCCCACTGTCGCCGTAAAGCATATCGTAAATATAACCCACAATGGTATTCATCTCGGCGGCGTTGAGATTCGTGCCGAAGAGCGCCACCGCGTCACTGTACGCCTTGAAGGC
>JAZOCZ010000223.1:0-2221 GCA_045596755.1 Eubacteriales bacterium
TATATTATATTATATTATATTATTATATAACACAACGGAGTTAACGAATGCGTAGAATTGATAGAATAAATGAAGAAGTTTCAAAAGAGCTGACTATGATATTCCGAACGGTAAAAGACCCTCGCGTATCGGGTGCGTTTATCAGCATTTCATCCGTTGACGTATCGGGTGATTTGGCTTTTGCCAAGGTTTATTACAGTCTTCTTGTTGGCGACAGTGCAGAGGTTAAAAAAGGGCTTATAAGCGCATCGGGATATATCCGTAGCGAGCTTGCCCGCCGTCTTAACCTCAGAAACACTCCGAAGCTTACCTTTATCGAAGATAACGTTACGGAACGTGCTATTAAAATTTCCCAGATTCTTAAAGATATCGAAGAAAAAAGAGAAGCTGACAACAAAACAGAAATTGAAACCGAATAAGTAAAAAAACGGAAGCCTGAATTTTAAGCTTCCGTTTAATTTTTATGTTTTTGAAGACTCAAAGAGAAACAATTCCCTTATCGACCATATTTTGCAACGCTTTCAATATGCCCAATTTTGCATGAGCGAAGGTAACACCGCCCTGGAAATAAACGGCGTATGGTTCACGCATAGGTGCATCTGCGGTCAATTCGATGGAAGAGCCCTGAACAAAAGCACCCGCCGCCATAATGATTTCACTGTCATATCCAGGCATTGGTCCGGGAATTGGAGTTGCATAACTATCTACAGCCGCCGCAGCCTGTATTCCTTCGCAGAAGGCAATAACCCCTTCTGGAGTGCCTAACCTTATGGACTGAACTATATCGTGTCTTGATTCCGTGGAATTTGGAACAGCTTCAAATCCCAAACCTTCAAAAACGTTTGCGGCAAAAATTGCGCCTTTAACAGCAGAAGCAACAACAGTTGGAGCAAAGAAAAGTCCCTGATAGAAGGATTGAAGCACACCGAAGTTTATTCCAACTTCTTTGCCCAAACCCGGTGAGTTAAGTCTGTATCCGCAACGGTCTATAAGCTCTTTTTTGCCCACTATGTAACCACCGCTTGCGGCAAGTCCACCACCTGGGTTTTTGATAAGGGAGCCTGCCATCAAGTCCGCTCCCACCTCCGTTGGTTCATGAAGTTCAACAAACTCACCGTAGCAATTATCAACAAAACAGATAACGTCGGGTTTTATCTCTTTAATAAAAGCAATAAGCTCCCCTATTTGCTTAACTGAAAAAGTGGGGCGCATTTTGTATCCTTTTGAACGCTGTATTGTTACAACCTTTGTTCTTTCGTTAATGCTTTTTTTTATTGCCTCATAATCGAAAGTTCCGTCAGGCAACAAATCAGCTTCTGCATAGGTTACACCGTTTTCAATGAGCGAGCAAGGAGAAGGGCGAAGTCCTATAACGGATTCCAAAGTATCATACGGTCTGCCAACGGGCGAAAAAAGTTCGTCACCTGGGAGAAGATTTGCAAGCAACGCTGTTGCAATAGCATGAGTTCCGCAAGTTATCTGCGGACGCACCAATGCCGATTCAGTTTTAAAGCAGTTTGCATAAACTTCTTCCAACGTATCACGGCCCGCATCGTCATAACCGTACCCAGTAGAAGCAACAAAGCAATGTGAGCCAACTTTGGCATCCTGCATTGCCTTAATAACCTTTGCCTGATTCGCTTCGGCTATATTGTCGATTTCATCAAATCGTTCCTTTAACTTTTTTAAAGCTTTCTCCCCTATTTCATATGTTTTATCACTTATTCCAAATTCATAAAATCCATTCATTTTTTACACCTCTTATTATCAATTAAGGTTTTTATTCTATAACGAAGCACTTCTCTATGCCGTAATATTCAAATGCATTTATAACGTTTCGGGTTATTCTCTCACCGCAAACAGCAATAGGAACTGCAGGTGGGCATCCTACCGATGGAGATGCAAGAATTCTATTTCCCGCTTTTTCTATGGGCAATAAAACCTTTCGGGAGAGCATAGCGTTTCTGACAGAGATAACTTCTGACGGCTTTTCAAAAACGGGAATCCCCTCTTTTATTTCAGCTTTTTTCGAAAGTGAGCAAAGAACGTTTTTTACCCTCTCCAAATCCGAAATTTCAGGCGTAAACATAAGCACTAAAAAATCATTATCTGCAAATTCGGGATACAGTTTTTGGCCTTCTAACAGCTTTGCAAGTTCCGTTCCTTTATATCCGTATTTCTTTGTATCTAAAGTTATTTTTAAAGGCTCGTTACCAAGTAA
>JAZOCZ010000224.1:0-8674 GCA_045596755.1 Eubacteriales bacterium
AGAACGTGTTTGTCGTATTCTTCCTTTGGAACTTTGAGGAAAAGGGAAGCAACCATAATCTGATTATCGATATAAATACCTGCTGAACTAACCCCGATGGCGTCAACTCTGGGCATTTTTGAAGCGGCTGTCTTGAAAGCGTCAAGAATTCCTTCGTAGTGATATTTTGGGTCAGAGTTAAGTTTTGGGAACCAAACAACTTCTTCGGAATAAACCGCTTTTCCGTCGATAACTGCACTTACTTTTCTGTCGCTTCCGCCTGCATCAAAGCCGATTCTACATCCGTCAAGATTTCTTCCAACCGATGAAGGAGCTTCATTTTCTGCAGGTATATCCTTTTCATCGCAAACAATTACTTCAAATTCAGAACGATAAATATCAGCCATGAATTTGTTGTCAAAGTCACGGGCTCCGCCTAAAGCGTAGTCTTTTTTTATTGCGTTGCCAACTTCAATGTCGCCTGCAATATAAATTTTAAAACCGCCTTTTAGCCAAAGAAGGGTTTTAACGAGTCTTTCACAAAGTGAATAGCGGGTTTCAAAATCCGAGTTTGGAATATCTGTTTTGAAAACCGATATAAGACCGCGGTTCCTTTCAAGAGCAATTGTTATCGTTTTTGAATTCCCATTTTTTGCTTCTTTGAAAAGCACTGAAAGGGGTTTAAATTGTGGATCTAATTTTGGAACATGTTTAAGATTCATAACAAGTTCTGCCTCCGACAATAGTGAGTTTTATGGCAAAATCGCCGTCAAACACGGTAAAATCTGCATCTTTTCCAATTTCTATAGAACCCTTTGTCTTATCAATTCCAATAGATTTTGCTGGATTGAGAGAAGCGGCATTAACTGCTTCCCAAAGAGTGCATCCTGAATTTTCGTAGAAATTTTTCACACCCTGATTCATTCTGAGAACGCTTCCTGCAATAGTTCCATCGTCAAGAGTGCATTTGATACCGTTAAGATTGAATGCAAGACTCCCGAGCATATATCTTCCATCAGGCATTCCGCCTGCTCTTACACAGTCTGTAATTATACAGAGTTTATCACCTTTCATTTTATGAACCAGCGGGAAGAGGTTCTTATTGACGTGGAAAGTGTCACAAATCAATTCTGTATAAACGTTTGATACAAGAGATGCACCGACAATTCCAGGATCTCTGTGAAGTAAACCTGTTTGTGCATTGAAAAGATGGGTTATATGGTCAATTCCGCCGTCTGTAAAGGAATTTATAGCCGTATCAAAATTTGCATCACTGTGTCCGAGGGAAACTATCATTCCAAGCTCTTTCATTCGTTTGATGCTTTTGAAACCTTCATCCATTTCAGGTGCAACCGTTATAAGTTTTATAACGTCTGCATAATCTTCCACTGCTTCGACAGAGGGAGGAATTATAAGGGATTCCTCATGTGCACCCTTTCGCTTAACGTTAAGGAATGGCCCTTCAACGTTAACACCGAGAATTTCAGCACCATCCCACTTTTGGCTTTCGGGTATCATTTTTCTGATAACTTCCAAAACTTTTATAACGTCTTCCATTGGAGCAGTTATGGATGTGGGAATCCAGGCTGTAACACCGTTTTCGGGAAGTCTTTTCGATACGTTTTTAATTCCTTCGTAATCAGCGTCTGCAACGTCCGTATTTGCGTATCCGTGAATGTGGATGTCGATAAATCCTGTGGAAAGGTAAAGCCCTTTACAATCTATAACTTCACAGTCTTCATCGGGCATATCGGACGTTATAGCTCTGATTTTATCATCAAAGTATATGTTAAGATTTTCAGCAACACGGTCATTCAGAATGACCTTTGCTCCTTTCAAACATTTCATTGAAATAACCTTTCATAATTCATAACATTTATAAATAATCGATAATTACATATTGTCAAGATAGTCTGCAATATCCTGAACGGTTTTTATTTTTGCAACGTCTTCATCGGAAATATAAATTCCATGCTTATCTTCGATTGTCATGAGAACTTCTGCTAATTCGAGAGAGTCTGCACCTAAATCCTCAACAAGTCTGTCTGTGTTTTTTATTTCCTCGGGTTTTATTCTGAGCTGTTTTGCAATTATTACCTTGATTTCTTCAAACATTGTAGTTTCTCCTTATGTTATTATTAAATATATTCTGAAAAAAATACTAAATTACATTATACAGTATTTTTTGGAATTTTCAATAGTTTTTAAAAGATTTCAAGCGGTTTTTCTGTATTTTTTGTTTGTGATTTCATCAATTCGTTTTAGCCTTCGGTAATCACCTTCATAACCTCGGATGAAATTATAAGACCTGCAGATGCGGGAACAAATGACAACGTTCCTATATTTTCGCCGCATTTAATCGGTTGTTCGTCGCTGTACACTACGCGAAGTTTTTTTATACCTTTTTCCTTCAATAATCTTCTCATAGTACGTGCGAGCGGACAGACTGATGTTTTATATATATCCGTTGCAATGAAGCGGGAAGGATCTTTTTTATTTCCCGTACTCATGGATGAAATGAGAGGTATATTTCTTTTTTGACATTCGTAAGCGAGGGATACTTTTGCCGTTATATTATCTATGGCATCGGCAACACATGTAGGCTTGTATTTATCGAGTAATAAAGGGATGTTTTCGGGTGTCAGAAAAAGTTCAAGAGGAATAAACGTTCCATCTTCGTTGATGGCTTTCGCTCTTTTTACAGCGGAAATAACTTTTGGCATACCTATGGTGTCTTTTGTAGCTAAAATCTGCCTGTTAAGGTTTGTAACGTCAGTTTTGTCAGAATCAATAAAAATTATTTTACCAATCCCAAGTCTGACGAGGGACTCCGCTACGTATCCGCCAACACCTCCAACACCGCATATCATGACCGAAGCGTTTTTTATTTTGTTTGTATTTTCCTCACCGAGCAAAAGTTCGGTTCTTGAATATAAATTATTCGTTTTATTCATCGTGATTTCTCTTTTATTTAAGTTCAAGGATTGTAACGCCCGTATCTCCCTCTCCGTATCTTCCAAGTCTGTAAGAACGAATCCTTTTGTCGTTTCGCAGATACTTCCAAAGGGCCGCTTTTAAAGCACCTGTTCCTTTTCCATGAACGAGCGTTACGGAATTATATCCTGCAGAAATGGCGGAATCAAGGTAGGAATCCACCATGAAACAAGCGTCATCACCTGTTTGTCCTCTGAGGTCAATTTCCTTTGGAAGTGCTTCTGCTCTATGGGGAACGGTTATTCCTTTTAATGCTTTTTCTGCGGATTTTTTAGCAGAGATGTCATTGGGCACGGAAACAAGTTTTGAAAGAGCGATTTTCGTTTTTGCCATGCCTGTTTTAACAATAGCGTTATCTCCGCTTATATCAAGAATGGTAACAACCTGATCAAGCCCCTTGATCTTAACTGTGTCACCGATTTTGAATTCTTCTGTCGAATCTTCTTCGTCATCTTCTTCATTGTTATCCATAGAAAGATGTTCGCTTGCAACTCCAAGAGAGGTTCTTATTTTGTTTCTTGCCTCTGCCATTGCAGATTTAAGATTGTCCTTGTCCTTTTCTTTCTGAAGTTTTGCAAGTTCGTCATAAACGAAATCACAGGATGATTTTGCAGCCGTAAGAATTCTTGAAGCTGTTTCCTTTGCTTTTTCAAGTTCTTTCTTGGTGTTTTCCTCAATTTCAAGACACTTTTTCTTTGCTTCTTCCAATAATATTTCAGCATCAGATTTTGCTTTTTCTGCCCTCTTCTTTTCTTTTTCCAGAGAGCTTTCAGCTTCTTCAAGTTTTCTTATTGCATCTTCAAATTTTGAATTTTCTTCTTTCATTATTGACTTTGCACGTTCAATAATATAATCAGGCATTCCAAGCCTTGAAGAAATTGCAAATGCGTTGGATTTACCTGGAAGACCTACAACAAGTCTGTAGGTAGGTTTTAAAGATTCGACGTCAAATTCACAGCTTGCGTTGAGAACATCCTCGTTTTCCAATGCGTAAAGTTTCAATTCCGCATAATGTGTGGTTGCAGCAAGAATAGCGCCTTTTTGCTTTATGGCTTCAAGAACAGAAATTGCAAGAACTGCACCTTCAACAGGGTCTGTACCTGCTCCGATTTCGTCAAAAAGAACAAGGGAACGGCTGTCACAGTTGTTTATTATATTTACTATATTCACCATATGGGATGAAAAGGTGGAAAGGGATTGTTCAATGCTCTGTTCATCACCGATATCTGGGAAAACCGCTTCAAAAACGGGAAGAACGGTTCCAAAATTAACGGGGAGATGAAGTCCCGATTGTGCCATTAACGCCATAAGACCTATGGTTTTCAACGTTACGGTTTTACCGCCCGTGTTAGGTCCGGTTATAACGAGAGAACTTTTTTTGCCACCAAATTCAAGGCTTATGGGAACAACTGTATCTTTCGGCAAAAGTGGATGTCTCGCTTTTACAAGTTTTATTTTTCTTTCGTCACCTGAAAATTCAACAGGGGAGGCATTAAGTTGGAATGAATATTCTGCCCTCGCAAATATCAGGTCTATATCGCAAATTGCTTTATAATCAATGGCAAGAGGAGATGAAAAACGTCCCACTTCTGTTGATAAATCCGAAAGAATACGTTCAATTTCGAATTTTTCCTTTGCTCCAAGTTCACGGAGTTTGTTGTTGCCTTCAACTATCGCCATAGGTTCAATAAATAAAGTAGCCCCTGATGATGAAGAATCGTGGACAAGGCCTGGAAATTCATTTTTATATTCCGCTTTGACGGGAACAACGTATCTTCCGCTTCTTATTGTAACTATATTTTCTTGTAAATATTTGGAACGCTGACCAGTCGTGTACTTGGAAAGTGTGTCTCTTATTGCGTTTTCACATTTTCTTATTTCTTTTCTGATTCTGTAAAGTTCGTCAGATGCTTCGTCAGCAATAAGATCATCCGAAATAATTGCAGTTGTTATCTTCTTTTCCAAAAACTGATTTTCAAGAAGCGAAACGAAGTATACGTTAAGTGAACTATTTCCATCATTCCCGCTGTAATAACGTTTTAATGATGAAACTGTTCTTAACATATATGCTATGTCAAGAAGTTCTCTCGGAGAAAGTATTGCTTCTTTTTTGGCTCTTTCCAGTGCTTCCGTAATATCTTTTGCACCACCGAAAGGAGGACGACCTTTTTTTACTGAAATATCTTTCGCATCCGTTGTTTCTTTTTGTAATCTTGAAACTGTGAAAGGATCTGTGGATGGAATGGTTGAAAGTATGCTCTTTTTAGCACCCTCTGTTGAAGCGAGGGATGCAAGAACGGAAAGAATTTTATCAAATTCAAGAATTTTCTTGCTTCTGTCGAAGTTTTTCATTGTCTATACTCCGCATTAAATGATTGTAAAATGAAAGTGTTTTGGGGGGATTTTCAAAAATATTGCAAATAAATCTTTCGGAGAATTCACGAAAAAGTTTCTGACTTTCCGAACTTTGGAAAATTGCTCTTACCTGAAACATCTTTTTCATGTCACATTCAGAGAGAAGTTCCAGAACTTTTGCACATTCAGCGTTTAATTCGAAAAACCTGTGGCTTTTGAGCATTATACCTGATTCTCTTGCACATTTATTGCATAAAAATCCCGATGTAAAGAAATCAAAAATATAAGTATCATTAACTTTACTGCAAGAAGGACAAATTTTGGTATCTGGAGCAAAACCGCATACGGATGAAAGTTTGATTTCAAAAAAAGGTTTTACTGTTTCGGGAGAATATTTCATTTCCGAAAGAGCAAAAAAGCAATTGAGCATCAATCTTAAAATTTCAAAAGATGAACTGTCATTAACAGAAACTTTTGAAACGGCTGAAGAAAAATAGCAGGCGAGTGCGTAATTTAAAACGTCCTTCCGTAATCCGAAAAAATTGTTGATAGCCTTTGCTCCTGTAACGGTGAAATATATACCTTTTCCTTTGGCAAGGGAAAATTCACTGTACGTAAAAAGTTGAACCGCTGAATGAGTTGAACTTTTCAGATTCTTTGCTCCTGGTGCTTTTATTTTTATAATTCCGTTTTCTTCTGTCAGAACGGATAAAAGTTTTGCATTTTCACCAAGAGTTTCTTCTTTTATAACGAGTCCCTTGAAAAATTTATTCGTTTGCGTCATTGTATCCGAAGTTACTTACAAGACTTTGTCTTTCACGCCAATTTTCTTTAACCTTAACCCAAAGATCAAGATATATGCTTGCACCGAAAAGTTTTTCCGCATCCTCTCTTGCATACATACCGATTTTTTTGAGCATTGTGCCGTTTTTACCTATTATTATTCTCTTGTGTGCTTCTTTTTCACAATAAATTTCGGCTCTGATAAAAAGTGCGTTTTTCTTTTCCTTGAATTCTTCAACTACAACTGCAACACCGTGAGGAATTTCATCTTCCATGAGACGAAGGATTTTTTCTCTTATAACCTCGGCAATAATTTGTCTTTCGGGTTGATCTGTGTAAATATCGTCAGGGAAAAAGTGGGGTGATTCAACGAGAAAAGGTTCAACTTCCTTTAGAATTATATCGACGCCTTCTCCTGTGAGAGCAGATATAGGAATAACAGCTTTGAATTCCATTTCAGAAGCAAGTTCGGAAATGGTTTTGGCAATAGCAGTTTTATTTGTTCTGTCAACTTTGTTTATTATGAGGAAAACGTTAGGGCTTGACTTTGTTATTTTTCTGAGAGTATCTTTTTCATTTTCCGATACAGCTCCGTTTGAAACATCAACAACGAAGAAGATGATATCCGCATCAACAGTGGCATTTCCCGCAACTGTCATCATATATTGTCCCAAAAGATTTTTGGGTTTGTGAAGACCGGGTGTATCAGTAAAAACGTATTGATTTTCGCCTTCCGTAAGAATACCTGTGATTCTTGTTCTCGTTGTCTGCGGTTTTTTCGAAACTATCGCAACTTTTTCACCAAGAAGTGAATTGAGTAATGTGGATTTGCCAACGTTGGGTTTTCCTGCTATCGTTATAAAAACTGTCTTTTGAGCCATATTAAAGTCCAGCCTTTCCTAAAATTTCTTTTTGTTTAGATATCATGTAGCGTTCATCTTCTTCCGACGTTTCGTGATCGTATCCAAGAAGATGAAGTGAGGAATGAACTGCAAGGAAGCAAAGTTCGCGTTCCAACGTGTTTCCATATTCTTCTGCTTGCTTTGTAGCAGTGTCAACGGAAATTATGATATCTCCGAGCAAAGTCATAACGTCTGGGGTATTAAATTCAAGCATTGGAAAAGAAAGAACGTCAGTAGGCTTGTCTTTTCCTCTGTATTCACGATTAAGTTCATGTATATAACTGTCATCACATATAGTAACGGAAACTTCAAATAAGTTATCAGGATACGCCTCTTCAACTACAAGTTTTACAACCTTTTTTATTTTGCAGATTGTGCTTCGTGTGATTTCTGTTTTCGTCTGATTTTTATAATATACCTTTGTCATTTTAAAGTACGGAATCTCCTTCTTTGATTTTCTTCACCGTCTTTGCGTTTTTTTGTGTCGTTTTTTTCGTATGCAAGAATTATTTTCTGAACGAGGGGATGTCTTACAACGTCTTTGTGAGAAAAGCGGAATATGGCGATTCCTTCGATTCCGCCTAAAATATCAAGTGCCTCGATAAGGCCGCTCTTTTTCATATAAGGCAGGTCTATCTGCGTTACGTCACCCGTAACTATTGCTTTTGAATTATTTCCAAGTCTTGTTAAGAACATTTTCATTTGTTCGGGCGTTGTATTCTGTGCTTCGTCAAGGATTATAAATGCATCGTCCAACGTTCTGCCTCTCATATAGGCAAGCGGGGCAATTTCAATTGTACCTTTTTCAAGATGCTTCTGAAAACTTTCATTTCCCAGCATCTCACCAAGAGCGTCATATAAAGGACGGAGATATGGGTCTATTTTGCTTTGCAAATCACCTGGAAGGAAGCCAAGTTTTTCACCCGCTTCAACAGCAGGTCTTGTTAAAATTATTTTTGAGATTTTCTTTTCTTTCAGAGCAGTTACAGCCATTGCAACCGCAAGAAATGTTTTACCTGTTCCCGCAGGACCAACACCCATTATAACTGTGTTTGTCTTTATCAGATTTACGTATTTTTGTTGACCTACGGTTTTGGCCTTAAGGGGTTTTCCCTTAGCGGTAAGGCAGATGCAGTTGCTGTATAGGGAAGAAAGTTCATCACTTTTTCCGTCTAAGACCTCAGCAATAACATAATTGACAGTGTTTTCGTCAAGTTCTACACTGACGGGAGAAAGTTTTTCAAGTTGCTCTATAACAATTTTAGCATTATCAACAGAAGAAACATCTTCTCCAACAATTTTCAGACCGTCACCTCTGTTAAGAAGTTTTACAGAGAGGGCGTTTTCGATAAGTTTTACGTTTGATTCGTATGTTCCGAAAAGTTTAAAAATAAAATCAATGTTTAATTCTTTTAGTGTAACGTCAAACACAATATACTCCTTTTTAATGAAATGGCATTACATAATTTCTTCTGTGTTGTATGGCGTTCCTTGATAAACACAGTAGTTGAGCCAATTAGAGAAAAGCAAATGAGCATGTGAACGCCAAAGGTTTTTTGGCGTTTTTGAAGGGATGGCAAAAATCAAGTTTTTCAATAATGGATGTGCGTGGCGAACGCGATAAACAAACAATATTTGAAATCTTATACAGAAGAAGAAAA
>JAZOCZ010000225.1:0-17515 GCA_045596755.1 Eubacteriales bacterium
TATTTATTCAGCTTCCGTATGAAGAACATCACTTATTCCGGTGGCGGAACAACAACAGCTTTTGTTAAGAATACAGATTATCCCGTTGAAATATTTTGCGGTGTACTAATAAATTCAAGCTGTAGTTATCTGTGTCGCAACTTATACGATGATTCAGCATTTACGTTTGGCCGTTCCTATACTTACAACACTACTTTTAAAGAGCACATTGATGGTTTTCATGCATATACTGAACTAAGCGAAGATGAGCTTCGTGGTAAAGATTTAATAGCAAAGCTTTCTTCATCAGTGCGTCAAACAAGCCATGCATGGGGATGGACCTCAAGCACAGTGGACGGATATGCAACCATTGCTGCGTTTGAAGACAAAAAAGCATACTACCCCATTTCTTACGACAACGTATTTTCTCAAAGTAATATTGAATTTATAAACATGAGCTCTGCCGTTTACAATGCAGAGGAAAACGAAACGGTTACGCTCAGCTTTAATCCAATAGCTTACACAGGGGATCTAAAAATAACTGACAAAAACGGCAAACAAATCCTTTACGTTCTCACAGCCCCAAAAGAAAATGAGACATACGGAACAATAAGCTTTATAATGCCCGAAAGCAAAGTTCAAATTACCAATAACGGTAAGTCTATTAAATACTACGTTTTTTGGGGAGAAGGAACGAAAGAATCTCCATACATAATATCAACTCCCGAAGACCTCAAAAAGGTTGCAGATATAATAAACGGGACGATGGACGCTTCTGCATACCACTTCGTTACCGAATATAATTCAGCGTATTTCGTTCTTAACGAAGATTTGGACATGAACGGAATCAACTGGGAAGGGATCGGAACTTCCGGAACTCATTTCCAAGGTAATTTCAACGGAAATGGACATACAATATCAAATCTCAATATTAACAGCGGTCGTGCAGACGGCGGCAGACAAGGCTTATTTATGATACTTGGCACAAAAGCCGTTGTTAAAAACTTAACAGTAAAAGGTGCAAATGTATGGAGCGAAAGTAGCCCTGTAAGAGGCTCTGCAGCTATTGCAAAAGAAAATAACGGCTTGATTTCTGCCGTTATGGTTATTGATTGCACGTTGCAGTTGGGGAATTGGGACTTCATTGGAGGAATTGCGGGCAGAAATACCTCAAGCGGTATTATTGAATATTGCGGAGTGGTAAACACATTTTTGCGATACCGTTGGGGCGGTGCAGGAAAATTTCCGATTGGTGCTTTGACCTCTCGAAACGAAGGAACGCTCAGAAATTCTTACTCCTACGCTTGTTCATTCGCCAACGGAAACAGCAACGTAAACCCACTTTGTCCCGTTGGAAACGAACCATTGAACTGTTTTTATTATACCGAATCAACCGACGACGGCAAATGGAGCGGCAAGAGCTTTTCAAAGGAAGATTTCAACAGCGGTCACGTTGCGTATTTCGGTTTGAATCAAGCAAATACATCAAATCCCATCTGGCGTCAGAATCTTGACAGTGAGCCTTCAGATTTGTATCCCTTCCCCTTTGAATCTCACGGTATTGTGTACCTTTACACCACAGACTTGGGAGAATGCTACACAAACGCTCAAATGGTTTCTTCAGGCTTAACTCTTATGCTTGGAGATGCAAACCTTAACGGAAAGGTTGATGCGGAAGATGCGGTTCTATTAAGACGCTACCTGTCAGGCTCTGAATCAATGAGTAAAAATGCTCTCGTTTCATGCGACGTAAACAAGGATGGAAAAGTTGACAAGGATGATCTCAAAATCTTAAGCAAATATCTTGACGATGGGGTCATATCGGGCGAAGCTTTAATCGGTAAGATATCAGAGCTTGAAAGCATTCTACCCGAAGGTGGAGCTTTGGTTGGAGATATCAACCGCGACGGAATGGTCGATAAAAACGACCTTGAGCTTTTCAAAGACTTTTTGGATGGTAAAATCCAACTTAAAGATGCAGAAAAGCTTGCCGCTAACGTTGACTTAAGCGACGGATTTGACGCTTCTGACCTCCAGATAATCAGAGAATATCTTGATGCATTAGCGGAAGAAAGAAAAACAAACGGTCATATTGGACAGTACGTTTTCTCAGGTGATAAAGAAGAAATTGGAGATATCCCGTCACCTGGAGATAACTCAACACCCCTTTGTATTACGTTTTTCATCTTGATTTTAGCATTTATATCATTAAAGTCTATATCCAAAAGAAAAACAATATAGCAAAAGAGGGAAAGCGAACGAATTCGCTTTCCCTTCTTATTTTATTATATTATGTTGAATTTGACAAGAAAATTACTAAGAACAAGTTCCGACTTGAAAACAGAACATCTATTTTTCGACCATAGGGATAAAAATTTTCTTCCCCATTGCCTAAGGCATACTGACCAATGCCTTGGCGTCAGCCTCCTGCCTATTTCCTATTCAACTTTACTACGCTACCTTATTCTCATACATTGAGCCTTTTCCAAGGAAATGCATTTTTATTCTAAGGTAATCAGTTGCGGTAATTTCTCCGTCACGGTTTACGTCTGCCGCATTTAAATACAAGTCGTCCAATTCATACAAGTGAAGGAAATATCTCTTTATTCTCAGACAGTCTGTAGAGTTTATGTCTCCGCTTCCGTCCACGTCACCCAAAATAAGAACTGTGTACGTTTTTTCGTAATAATTCAATTTACTTCCCGTACCAACGTATTCCTTAGCGTTTGTTTTAAGAGGTGAAGATTCTTCAAACAACGTTTTTGTTTTTTCTAAATCAAGCATATCCCACATACCATAAACCACTTTATCAGATATCCAGACACCGTTTCCTGCAATGGGAGTCAATTCCTTGCTTTCGAACAACGCTGTAAGATTACGGTTTTCAAAAACAGAAAATTCCAATTTGCTTTCATGAGATATTATCTCTCCGTTTTCAGACCAACCGAGGAATTTACAACCTTCATTTGATTCAGCATTGAGAACAGCTACTTCGCCGTATTTATAAACGTTACCGCCCTTTGCAATACCGTATTCTTCGTTTGCTGAAGAAGCGTTTATTTCAAACGTTGTACCTCTTGACATTTCAAAATCAACGTTTTCATTCTTTCCAGAGGAATTAACAAGAGTATAATTTACGGAAGAACCTTCAGGAGCTCCGCTTATTATTTCCCAAAGTGAATATGAAGGAATGTCACCAATAAGATATTCTTCGGCGGTAAATGATACGTCTTTAAATTCTACCATTCTTGTGAATCCAACAGAAGAATTGTATTCTTTAACCGTATATTTTACCGTAGTATCAGCAGCATTTTTTATTTCAAGCTTATAGGATTTGTCACAAGGGAAAATGAAATACTTCACGTTTCCATCAATACCGTACTTATATTCGCTTCCTTCGATTTTAACAGGTTCGTTTCCAATGATAGATGCAACGAGGGCGTTATCTTCTGTTCTATATGCATTTACGTCGCTTTCGCCTTCAACGTAAACAACACGATAAGCCTGACCGTTATACGTATATTCTTTAGTTCCATCGTAATTTGGATCCAAGGATACCATCCAAGCGAAGCAGAGTTCGGGATAATGAGCAGAACCCAAGCTGCTTGCATTCATTACTGCAGTGCTCAAATAGTTGGGATGGTTTATAGCCAAAGCCAATGCCAAATCACCGAGGGCAATACCTGCGGAATCTATGATTGCTTCATCATAATCGGTTATTCCAGCTTCTTTGATAGCTGTTTTCAACCATCCAGATATGATCATCAGCGCTTCATCTTCTGTACCTCCACCTAAACCAACGTTTTGTATGTATTTTGTCAGAAGTTCGCCCCAACCTGCCTGTGCCTGCGCGATCAATGAATCTATCAATATCTGACGCTGCTTATACGTGCATCCGAAAATTACAGAACAAATTTCTCTTATCTGATCTTGGTATCTGACAACGTAATTATCACGTGTCACAAGAAACTCTTTAGAAATGATTGAAACATAATTGGAAAGAAAAACGTTTTGAGAAAAATCGTTTTTCGTATCATCAACGATAAACTCTATAGGTTCTCCTCCAGGCAACCAGTTTGCCATTCCCAACTTTTTCATCTGGAAATCGTCAACGATATATTCTTCTGTACCGTCCATACCATAATAGAAGAATTTCATTCTGTTGAGCATATCTTCGTATTCATCAGGATGAGATTCTGCTGTAGGAAGAAAAATATCCGTTCCGTATCTGCAAAAGCCCAAATCTGCGGGTGCTACGAAAGGAACAGGGTCATTGGGATTTATAATATTATAAATATTTCCGTATTTCCACGTACTTTTAAGCTCACTTGTAAGTGCTCCTGCAGGGCATGAAAAACAATATGTATATACGTCATCAAGGGTATAATTTATATCATCGTCAATAACCAAACCGTCGTCAATAGCACCGCCTACAAGGTTTGCTATTGCAGCACCGCGGCTGTATCCTGTGATCCAAAGCTTAACATTTCCAGAAATATTCTGAGATTTAAAATAATCACGCAAGAAGGAAATAACAATTTCTTTTCCTTCTGAAAAACCTTGATGCTGTCCCTCAGCACCAATAGTAAAATTGCTTGCCCATTCACGTTCATATCCTGAACCTCTTACAGCTACAGCTACAAGAGTATAATCCTTGTTATCAACCGTTATAGGCATATTACCTGCAATTACAGCGGCAGAATCATTTGTAGGTTTTACAGTATACCAATCGTTCGCTACGATGTTTTCTTCCTTCATTCCTATCTTTTTAAGGAATTCAACCGCATTTGAATGTTGATTGGAATAATCATACGGAATATCAAAAGTGCTTCCGAATGCGGAAAGGGCAAAGCCCATAGTTGCAGTTGCCAAGGATTGATTATACCAATATGAGGTTAACCAAAAATAATCATTCGTATAAAAACAACTTGTTGTTGTATCAGAAAGCGAATTATATGCAAAATCTATTCTTTGAAGAAAGTTTTTGTTTTCAGGCTTTCCTGATAAAACGTCAGAATCCGCAAAAGATAAAACAGTTGCAGACATAAGCATAAAAATTGCCAGAACAAGAGAAATCAGTTTTTTCATCATGCACCTCACTATAATTTTGTATCCTCATAATAACATATTTTGGAAGAAAAATCAATAGTCCAACATAATATAAATATGAAACTTTCAAAATTTTTTCAAGTTGGATACACCCGGCTTTTTTCAGGCCCACCCTCCCGTTTTTTTGTAATTGACAATTATTCCTAAAAAAACGTTTATTATCAACGATGTTTTTACAACATTTTTACAAGATTTTTATGTACCCTACTTGACATTTTTTCAAAAATATGGTTTAATTAAGATGCAGTTTTTGCATAGTAATGTCGAAATGAATATAAGAGATTTTTTCCAAGCGTAAAAAAACGGTTATGGATTCATACAAAGTCTCAATTTCAGATATTCAATCATTTTTTTTGCAAAAAATAAAAAAATATAAAACAAAACAAAGAAAGGCCAAAACCATGAAAAAAACAATCAAATTAATCGCTTTATTCGCATGCTTCGCTATGTGTTTGTCCTGCTTGTTTGGATGCAATGGTACCAACGACAAGGGCGATGATGGCAGCTTGGACGAAGAAGGAAACTACCGCCCCAACAGCAACGTTGCACAGGTAGAATTCTGGATCAACGGTGACAAATACGAACTTGAAGTTTTCGAATCTTTGGCAAACAAATTCAATGAAAAATTCGAAGGTCAGATTCACGTAAACCTCAAGCAGAAACCTTCTGACGGTTATGAAACCGCAGTTGAAACAGCCCTCACAGGCGATAAGTTGGACATTTTCTACGTTGGTGACGCAGGATACAAGGCTTATTCTGAACAAGGTCTGCTTTACGATATAACAGATCTCGTTGAAAATAGCAAAATCTACGATCTTTCCAAAATGTGGCCCAACGTTGTTGAACGTTACAAATACGACGTTAACACAAAACTTTCAGGAACAGAATCAGGCAGATACTACGGCGTTCCTAAGGATATCGGTCCTACAGTTATTTTCTATAACGAAACCGAATTCGAAAGAGCAGGAATTAAAATAATCAGCGTTGGCACTGAACAACTTGATGCATACAACGGCGGTGCAAAGGATGACAGAGGCAACACCAAAGCTGACGTAGGTCTTGCTGACGTTACCGTAAAAGAATACGGATATTTCGTAGCAAACGGTCAGAAATACTTCAACAACCAGATTCCTATGAGCTGGGATGAAATAGTTGAAGTTGCAAACATTATTCAAAACAGCATGACAAACCCCAACGCATACGGTTACTTTACAGAATGGTGGTTCAACTACGGTTGGTCCGTTGGCGGTGACTGTATCCAGTTCGTTCCCTCCACAGACTCCGCATACAACGGCGGTTGGTATGATTTCACACTTAACGACGATACACCCAACTTCATTGTTGCAGATGATGTAAGCGAAGTTACAGTTAACGGTAAAACCTACAAAGCAGGTGAAATCATTACATATCAGGATAAACTCAGTCTTAACTCCACATCTGCTGCAGGCGAAAAATACAGCAAGGAAATCACAGCAGAAGTTATAACCCTTGTAAACGAAGGAAAATTGAACAAACTTCCTTCACAGAGAGAAGCATTTACAGAATTTGTTCGTCTTGCCTCCAAACCTACTACACTCGTTGATAAAGTTAACGGTGTTGAACTTTACGGTTACGGCGTAACTCCTACCCCCAGCTCTATCGGTTCTGACGCAGGTAAAACACAGGCATTTGCTCAAGGCGAAATCGCTATGCTCGTTGACGGTAGATGGAACGTTTCCTACTTCCGTGATGCAGATGCAGGTATAGACTTCACTTGGGACGTTTGTCCTCTCCCTATGTACAGAGATTACAACGTTGACGGTTTCGGTGCAGAAAGAGAAGTAACCGTACACGGTATCGAAGCGGGTCACAGCGGTTCCGTTGGTCTTTGTATCAGCAACAACTCCAAACTTAAAACAGCTTCCTGGAAATTCATCGAATTCGTAGCAAGTGAAGAAGGTCAGACCGCACAGGCACAGAAAGGCTTTGCAATTCCTCTCCAGAAAGAACTCGCTAACACAGAAGTATTCCTTCAGACAGACCTTATGCCCCGCAACTCCAAAGTGTTCATCAACGCTGCTGAAATTCAGGGCGCAGGTGACTGGTGGTATCTCACTGATAACGCTTGGATCGATGACTGGGCAGGCGTTCTCAACGGTGACGTAAGAAACGGCAAAAAGAGTATGACTGAATTCTTCGAAAGCCAGCAGTTCGCTGATACATACGGCAAATTACTTAAATACACTGAAAAAAGATAAATTTTCTTTGAAAGAATTAAATTATGAATCTTGAAAAGCTTAACAAAAAAAGAAAAAAAGCGGGTATTGGTGAAAACGCGAGCGGACTTTTGATGGGAAGTATTCCCGTTATCGGATTCGCCATTTTCGGAATTTTACCGCTTATATTGGCTATTGCTATGGCTTTCATGTACGTTCCCGGAAAAGGCATTCTTGAAGGTTCTGAATTCGTTGGATTACAGAACTTCAAGAACGTTCTGGGCGACCATATGTTCTGGCAATCGATAGTCAATACTTTAAGAATGGCAATTGCTATGCCAATCTGTATCGTTATCTCTCTTATCATTGCATATTTGCTTACAAAGAACATTAAAGGAAGAAACTTTTTCAGAGGCGTTTACTTCGTTCCATACGTTTGCTGTGCAGTTGCAGTTGCTCTTATGTGGGAATTGATTTTCAACCAGAACCACGGTATTCTTAACTCATGGCTGGGACTCACCAGAGAAAATGCAATTCCTTGGCTTACCGACTCCTCCACCTACACTCTGTGTCTTAATATCATAGGTATATGGGGCGGAACGGCATACGGTATAGTTCTTTACGGTGCCGCGCTTACAAACGTTAACCGCTCTCTTTATGAAGCGGCAGAAGTTGACGGTGCAAACGCTTTCGAATCTTTCTTCAAAATAACGCTTCCAAGCGTTTCTCCCACGTCGTTCTACCTTTTGACGACGGGACTTATCGGTGCCTTGCAGGAATTTACCCGTCCGCAGATCATCAGCGGAAACGGTGCAGGCCCGAACAACGATGGACTCACCATTGTGTTCTACATTTACAGAAGGGCTTTTGTATACAGCAACCAAATGGGTGAAGCTGCGGCTGCAGCATTTATCCTTTCCATAATGATTCTTATCATTACGATAATAAACTTTGTTGTATCGAAGAAATGGGTAAGTTATGACTAAGACAATCAGAAAAAAGAAGAAGCCTGTTAAGAGTATAATAGGTCTTGCATTTGTATATATCGCTCTTATCGCCTTTGCTCTTTGGATTTTAATGCCCTTCTCATTGGTTCTTCTTACATCCTTTAAAGGAATAATTGAAGCAAACAGCTTGGACTTCCATTGGTTGCCTGAAAAGTTCACACTTCAGGGTTATGAAAAGGTACTTGAATACGATATGGGTACTGCTTACGAGGGCGTTCCACTTATCATTTCAGGTTTTATCAACACTCTCATGATCGTTATTCCACCAACGTTACTCGGACTTTTCTCCTCTGCAATAAGCGCATACGCTTTTGCAAAACTCAACTTCAAGTTCAGGAATAAAATGTTCGCATTTCTGTTGGCAACGATGATGATCCCCGGCACAATTATGATGACCCCCAGTTTTATCATCTACAATCAGATCGGCTGGGTAAACACCCCCCTTCCCTTGATGATTCCAGGTATGTTCGGTGCTGCAGCTTGTGTATTCTTCATGCGTCAGTTCTATCTTGGAATACCAACAGAACTTATAGAAGCCGCAACCATCGACGGAATGAATTATTTCAGCATCTTTTTCAAGATAATGGTTCCTCTTTCCGTCCCAGCATTGCTTGCTCAGGCACTTCTCGGATTTATCGGCGGATACAACGACTATCTCGGTCCCCTTATTTATTTGCAGGACCCTGAAATGTACACGTTGCAAATCGCAATGAACCAGTTGAAGAGTTTCTTCGCGGGAAGAAACGTTCCTGCTATGATGGCTGCAACGGTTATCAGTATTATTCCAACGATAGTTCTGTACATACTTGCGCAGAAACGTTTTGTAGAAGGTGTCGCTACGAGCGGCATGAAATCTTAATTACATGGAGGAATTTCAATTTGAAAAAAATCATTGCGTTATTATTAGCCGTGTTAGCCGTATTGATGACGGCTGTGGGATGCAAAAACGAAGAGACGGAAGGAACACCCGCTGACGGCACTTTCAGTTACATTACATACGAAAATGATACGTATGACCAATATTCCTATAACAAGAATCTTTATTATCTTAACGAATTAAACTTTGAAATCGCTGACCCAACAGTTATTTACATTGAAGAAGGCGAAGAAAAAGGATATTTTTACGCTTACGGAACAAGTGACCTTATCCAATGTCACGGATTCCAGTGCTGGCGTTCAAAGGATCTGACAAACTGGGAATACAGGGGCGTTGCTTTCGAGCCTGATTATTCCGAAACCTGGGCTCAGAATAACTATTGGGCTCCCGAAATTTTTTATGACGATGGACGTTATTACCTTTTCTACAATGCAGAAAACTTCAAAGAAGGCAACCGTCATTGCGGTAGCGTAGCCGTTTCTCAAAACCCATATGGTCCTTTTGAAAATATTACCGGTGAAAAAAACCTTGACGGCAAAATGCTTTTCAAATCTCAGCCAGTTTACGATTTCTCCGCAAAGTTGCCAAACCGTGAGGGAATCGAGAACAATGTAATCGACTTTCATCCATTTATTGACCCTGTAACAAAAGAAAAATATATGTATTTTTCAGCGTTTCAGGCTTGGCCAGGAATGACTTATCAGGAGATTTACGGCGTTAAGATGAAGGACTGGTTTACTCCTGATTATTCAACCTTAACTCAGCTTACCTCTGTTTACCACGATACCGTTGTGGACATCAAAGATAAGATGGCTAATGGAGAATTACATTTCGGAAACATTGACGAAGGTCAACAAGCCGACGCTGCAGTTAACGAAGGTCCTTTCGTATATTACAACGATGGAACATATTACCTCACGTTCTCAGTTTATCCTTACATGAATACCAACTATCAGGTAAGACAAGCTCTCGCTACATCTCCACTCGGAGAATATACAAAGGTACCCGTTAAGCATGGCGGCAGAGTTATGTACACAGAAAACTCTTGGGAAAACATCGCAAGTGCAGGCCACCATTGCTTCATCAGATGCGGCGATCAACTTATGCTTGCTTATCACACCTTCCTCGATAGAAGAACAGTTGCTGAAGGAAGAGCACTCGCGGTTGACGAAGTAAAATTCGTGAAAAATGAAAAGGGACAAACGGTTATGCACGTAAATGGTCCCACCTACTCTTACCAACCACTTCCCTCTGCAATTTCAGGCTATAAGAACGTTGCTCCTTCCGCTACCATCACAGCATCACACACTGCTGAAGGCAGTGATGTAAGTTACCTTACAGATGGATTGAGAAAAACACACAAAACCGACCTTGTTAAAGATTACAAGACAGCAACCGTTGAATCTGCAACAAAAACAACAATAAACTTCAAGTTTGATAAGTGGGTAAACGTTCGTTCAGTAATGGTTTACAACACCTTGAACTATGACCTTTCTGTTCCCAATATTTCAAGCATCAGATTGAAGTACAAAACAAGTGACGGATTCTCTTGGGCAGAAGCAAAGAACGTTAAGTTCAATTACAATTGGCATTCCGACTCCCGCTCAACAATGTATCCAGGCGGTGCATTGATGATCGAATTTGATGAAATGCCCGTTGCTGAAATTGAAATTGCAATCAACCTTTCGGCAAACATTCCAGTAGTTGCAATGAGCGAAATCGTTATTTTGGGTAAAGAGGTTGAAAACCCCGCTCCCGTAACCGCTTTCAAGGAATACACATACACTAACCCCGATCCCGTTGAATACATCAAATATAGCAACGGTGCAGAAGTAGGCACAGTTGGTGGATTCAACACAGGCTGGGGATACGGTGATCTTTCAACAGACGACGGAAGCGAAAACGCATACATCGAAAACACCGCTCCCGGTGACCAGTTCGCATATTTCAAAGGTGCAGAAGGAAACAACTTCTACCTTGAAGCTGAATTCACAATTACAGAAGAAGTTCCATACAGATTCTGGGACGGCACTGTTGATCCATATCCTAAGTTTGGATTGGTATTCAAATCCGACTCAGGTAGTACCTTCTTCTACGTTGACTCCAGATATAATAACGGCTTTAAAAATAAATATATCGGATGTGCTCAAAGAAAACAGGATAACAGTGATTACGACTGGACTGCAACCGAAAAACTTGCTGAATGGGATATCGAGTACACAGACGGAAAGTATACAAAACTTGCTATCGCACGCGTAAACGGAACGTTCTATTTCTTTGCAAACGATAAATTGTTCTCAGCAGAAACCGCCCTCAGAGGTCTCACAGGTGAGGACGTTGTAGGCGGATGTCTCGTATTCAATATGGGTATTAAAGTAAAGAACTACAACGTAGTTTCAGGCGAGCAAGACGTACTTAACAAGATACAGTCTTTAGGCGTTACAAATAACTAAGTGCTTGTTCAAGACGATTTGTCTCAAGGCAAATCGTCTTGAATCTTTTAAAAACGGATTTTAAGAAAAACATAGTAATTCAACTATATCTGACACAATAATTAAAAAGGCAAAATTCATTCAACCAATCAGGTACAAAATAAAATATGATGAATAATATTTACGATTCAAAAGATTTTCAAGAAATAAATGCCTCACAAAAACGACTTGTAATAAAATACGTTCTCTTTTTGATTTTGTTTATCATCGTTTTGACAATCAGTTGCTTTACAATCAAGAACAACATACTTCTTACTGTCATTTTCGCATCACTTCTTTTTGTCGTTATTTTCTCCTCGATAGTCTTCTGGAAGGTTAAATACGGCATACTCAACAAACACAAAGCATTTATTGATGACATGGAAATGGGAGTGAAAAACGATTACGTAGGATACTTCGAAAAAAAAGAATTATCTGAAGAGGAAGATTTTGACAGTTATATTTTCAATTCCTCAAACAAAAAGACAGGTTTTATGATTCACAGCCTTTATTCTGTGGATTTTACAGAGGGTGAAAGATACCACATCGAACATGTTGGAAACTATATTTATCGTTGGGAAAACATCAAGTAGAATGGAAAATTTTATGCGTATAGATAACAAACTCTCAAAAGATAGATTAAAAAAAGCGCTTCCCCCTAAAACCATTATTGCGGTTTTGGTAATAGTGGCAATTTTGTCAACGATTTTTTATATAACCATTCAAAACAGAAGCAAGAAAGAAATACTTATCTGGTACGTTACTACCAAGGCGGAAGACACCTTTTCGGAAAATACTTTTAAAAGCCTTAACGAATACGGCACGCAAAGCGGGTTTGACCGTATACTTTTGACAAAAAGACATCCCGAGGACGGATATTTTGACATTCTCATGTCAACTTCCGGATATTACACCTGCGATATATTTATAATGAAAGAGGACGTAGTTAAAAAATATATGGATATGGATATATTCATGCCTATTTCCTCGGAATCACAAAACAGCAGAGAATTGTTATACGTTGAAAATAATGCTGTTGGCGTTCAACTGAATGACGAATACTATTTGCTTATAAACAAAAAAACAGACGTGGATCTTCAAAAAATCTACGATATATTTGATATACTGTGTGAGAATAAATAGAAAATGAGAAAAAAAGGATTATTCGAAAAAATCATAATGCGAGAACCTGCAAAAGAGGATTTTTCACCTGAAAAACTTCCTTGCAACAGAGTCAAGTTGTTCTCCTACATGATTACAAACAAATTTTTCAAAATATATAAAAACCACATACTTATCGCATTGTTTTTCCTTCCCCTTATAATTTGGGGCGTGCTTACAATGGAATATACGGACATGGTATTCAGCCTCGATCCCAAAGAGGGAATCACCCATCTTATTGAATATTGGTTCACCGTCTACGTTACCGCAATTCCCATGTGGGCATTAGCTTTCGTAGGTCTTGCAGGCGGTTTGAACGTATTGAAAAAACTCGCATGGAGTGACCCCGTAATTTTCAAGACGGATTTTATAAAAGGAATAAAATTAAGCGGAAAACAACTTGCCGTTGTCGGTGCTTTATGGGGTACGGTATTTGCTCTTATCCGATACTCTATTGATTGGTTGAGTTTTTATTACAAAGTTTTTGATGACTCGTCCTCTGTTGTTTTCGGCATTTTCCTATGCTTGTTTTTACTTGTTGCTGCTATTGGCTATACCGTTTATATGACTTGTATGGCATCTATGTATAACGTTAACTTCAAACAACTTTTAGTTGGTTCATTCAAATTATATTTTGCCGATTTCTTTTTAGCGACGGGGATTATTCTTTTATCCCTCTCACCTATCATTATTTTACTGTCAATAGGATTTGCCATAACAACACTTTTGGCTTATCTTTCAGCTTTATGTCTGCTTATCGGAATAATAATTATACCAATGTTTTTAGTTTGTCTTAATACCTTTGACAGAGTTATCAACAAAAAAGATTACCCCGACTTTTACGGCAGAGGACTTTCCTATGGTGTTAATCCGCAAAGTGAAAACGAATTTACTGCTGACGTAGAAGAAAAAGACAAAAATAATAACAATGATGAAGAAATTGATTTTGAGAGAGTGAACGATGGCGAAAATTGAAGCGAAATATCTGACTAAAGTTTACAAAGACGGTACTTATGCATTGAAAAACTGTTCCTTTTCCGTTAAAACGGGAGAGTTTCTGGTAATCGTCGGAGAATCAGGTTCTGGTAAATCCACGCTTTTAAAGGTTCTTTCAGGAACTGAACCCTTATCATCAGGTGAACTTTATATTGACGGAATACTGTCTGACAATATTCCAATGAAAAAGCGAGACGTTTCCATGGTTTTTCAAGAATACGTGCTATATCCTCATATGACCGTTTTTGACAATATTGCTACACCTTTAAGGCTTTTGGGTGAGGATGAAAAATCCATTTACGACAGAGTAATGGATACACTCCGCATTTTTGGATTAGAGATTGTGGCAGACGTAAAACCTAAAAACCTCAGCGGTGGCGAACAACAGAGGGTTGCCCTTGCAAAAACCTTGTTGAAACGCAGTAAACTCGTTTTGTTTGACGAGCCAATGAGCAACGTTGATGAAAAGTCAAGGTGGGAATACTGCAAATCCCTGATGAAAATGAAAAAGCTGTTGCCCGACTCAACCTTTATCTACGTTACTCATAACACGAGAGAGGCGTTATCTCTCGCAGACAGAATTGCTGTGATGAGAGACGGTGTTATTTTGCAGATTGCTCACACGGACTTTTTAACGAACCATTTCGAGCATCTTTCCGTAATGGAACTTCTCGGAGCTGTAGCCAACGTAGAAGAAGGAGAATACAACGGAGAGGATTTTGTCTTTAGCGGTTATCCCCTTGAAGAAAAACCTGCGCTGATTGATTATTCAAAACTTTCCGCATGGCAAAAAGTTATTCGTGTACAAAGCAACGTAAACGACGTCGATTTTCATTTTTTTGATGAATTTGAGAATTCCCTTTCCATATCTTCGAAAGAGCTTAAATTAAGCGGTATCCTCGAAGGAAACGTGCTTACTTTTGGCGGTCTGTCCGTTGAACTTGACGCAGAATATTCAAGTCGCATTTTGCGTCATCCGAAAGAAGTAGACGTTGTAATGATTGCTGAAAAATTCAGCAAAATTCAAGTAAACCATTGCTTCCCCTTGGTTTTCAGCGTTGAGAAAAACGGTGGAAATTATATTCTTCTTAAAACCCATGATAAACAATTTATCCTGAGCGAAAAAACAAATCTGAAGCAAGGTGAGAAAATACGTCTTTATTACAGAATCAAAGACCTTGTACTTTTTGATGGGGATAAACGTCTGACTTGTCATTATTCCCTCCATAGAAAAATCAAAATAAGAATTCACGACGCGGACAGAGGTATGTTCGAGTTACTCGGAAAACGAATCAAACTTGGAAAACCGATCCCCAAAAATGCAAAATACGCGAAAATTACTCAAAAAGCCTTTGAACTTTCCTATAAAAAGGGGAAATGCAATATTCGTATTAAAGATTGTCTTGACGAGGAATTTATCAACGGAAAGAAGTTGATTAACGTCCACGTAAAAGGAAACGACGAATATTTATCCTTTATGGCTGATGAATCAATCGGTTGTTTCGGCAAAAAGAAAGTCTTTCTCAATATTACTCCAAAAGAGATTTCTTTTATCTGATAAGAAAATCAGTTTTATTTAATCCATTATTTCTATATCTTTCATCACAGGCATAAAAACAGGGTTGTAAAAAAGCAATGCTTTTTTACAACCCATTTTTCAATTATACATTATTTAATTGTTGATTTCTGTTATAATTCCGTCTCTTACAGATACGTTAAAAGTATGGAAAAAGTTTGAAGACGAATTTCCCACGTAAATTTTGTAATCTCCGTTATGCATACCGTATTTCATTTTCCTGTCATAGTAGAAAAATGCATCATCCGCAAGATTTATATCGACAACTTTCTTTTCTCCTTTTTTCAAAGGAACACGTTTATACCCTTTCAACTCAAGGCAAGGCATAACAACGTCGCAGTTATATCCTGATATATATACCTGAACGACTTCCGCACCGTCATATTCCCCAACGTTTTCCACCGTCAAAGAAACGCTCAACGTATCTTTGTCATACTCATGTTTAAAATCGTCAAATTTAAATTCTGTATAACTCAATCCATATCCAAAATTATACAGAGGCGAGCCGTCGTTCTCAACGTAACCGTACCCTCTTCCCGAGGGCTTAACAGAATAGAATAACGGAAGCTGACCCACATTCCGTGGAAACGTTATGGGAAGCTTTCCGCTGGGACAAACCTCTCCGAAAAGAATCTCGCAAATTGCCTGAGCACCCTGCTCACCAGGATACCACGCCTCAAGAACAGCCTTACAATTATCTATCCATCCGCTCATATCCACGGGAGAACCATTAAGTAGCACTACTAATGAATTTGGATTTGCTCTCGTCATTCTACGGATACTTTCCTCTTGATCTGTTTTGACCTCCATCTCAATTTTTCCGACAATAATAGCACCGTCATCCTTTTGAGCTTTCTTTGTAACCCCAGGCAATCTGATATCTGACCTGTCCAGTCCCTCTCCTTCAATCACAGTGGTCATATAAAGGGCGGCATCGCACCAAGAAGCCAGCTCCTCGATTTTGTCATCTTCAGCGAAAATAACCTCAGCATATCCATCAAGATATTCTCTGAAAAACTCCACGGGAGTTCTTACATCGTCAGCAATCCATTCGCGCAAATATGGACCTGAATAGTTTTTACCCACAGGTAAAACATTTGCTCCTGCACCGAACACAGCCAATCTTTTGATTTTGTCTTTCTTAAATGGAAGCACTCCGTCATTCTTAAGAAGAACCATGGAGCAACGGGCAGATTCCAAAGCGATATTTTTATGTTTATCACATCTGACAACCTTTTCTGCTTCTTTTGGATCTGCAAAAGGTTTATCCATAATGCCGATACTGAATTTAGCGGTAAGAACACGTAACGCTGCTCTGTCAATATCTTCTTCGGTTATCCATTTTTCATCGTAAGCCTTTTTAATCTTATCATAAGATACTCTGGGAAAATCAACGTCCAATCCACCTTTAAGACAAAGAGCTGTAGCTTTTCATTCCTCGTCTACAAGACGGTGAGAATGACAAACTCCACCAACCCCGCCATAATCCGATACAACAAATCCTTCGAAGCCCCATTCTCCTCTCAAAATATCGTTAAGAAGTCGTTCGTTACAAGAACAAGGAACTCCATCCAAACTATTATAAGCAGCCATAACCGACATAGCGCCCCCCTCTTTGAAGCACTTTTCAAATGGCTTGAGATAAATTTCTCTCATTGCTCTTTCAGAAGTTTCCGACGCGTTTGAATCTCTTCCACCATGTGAATAATTGTCTGCAAAATGCTTTGGCGTGGCAATAACACCGTTTTTTTGCAAACCACGACATATAGCGACTCCCATATTTGACGAAAGCAGAACGTCTTCACCAAAAGTTTCGATAGTTCTGCCCCAACGACAATCGCGGGAAACATTGACCACAGGCATCAACGCTTGTCTGACACCTACTACCGCACATTCCTTGCCGATGACATCACCTATTTGTTCAACAATTTCATCGTCAAATGTAGAAGCCATTCCTATAGGCTGTGGAAAGCAAGTAGCCATTCCCCATTGTGCCCCGTGTAGTGCTTCACCATGTTCAATGGGTGGTATACCATGGGGTTGTGCTTCCATAGTAAGACGCACGTACTCATTGATTCGTTCGGTTACTTGCACAGGCGTGGCAGGTGTTTTACTATTATCGCTATGCATGAAATGCCCAGGAT
>JAZOCZ010000226.1:0-17384 GCA_045596755.1 Eubacteriales bacterium
CCAGCGTTGAGAGCGGCATCGATAACGGATGTGTCAACGTCGGTTATCTTACCAACAAAGCCAAGTCTTTCGTCGAGAGGTTCAACGTTGAACATTTTGCCATCCATTCCGCAAAGTCCAACGGCTTTTCCTCCTGCGTTCTGAAGAAGTGCCACAAGGTTTTTATTGACCTTGCCTGCAAGAACCATCTGAACCGTTTCTGCGGTTTCCTTATCGGTAACGCGGAGACCGTCAACGAAAACGCTCTGCTTGCCGATTTTTTTCAGCATATCGTTTATTTCAGGGCCGCCGCCGTGAACGAGAACGATTTTAATTCCGATAAGCGACAAAAGAACGATATCCTTCATAACTGAAAGTTTGAGTTCTTCGTTAATCATGGCGTTTCCGCCGTACTTTACAACTATTGTTTTATTTCTGTATTTTTGTATATGTGGGAGAGCCTCAACCAATATTTCAGCTCTTTGGCTATTTGTGAATTCCATTTTCTCTGCACTTCCTTTTTAGGTTCTGTAATCCCCGTTTATTTTAACGTAATCGTAAGTAAGGTCGCAACCCCAGGCGGTAGCATAACCAGCCCCTTCGCCAAGGGAAATATTTATTTTGATCTCATCTTCTGTGAGAACTTTTTTAGCAATTTCTTCGGAAAAATCAATTCCCGCACCGTTTTTGCAAACGTCAATTGAGCCTGCATTTGATTCGAAAGAAACGTCAACTTTCATAACGTCAACGTCAGCACCGCTATAACCAATAGCGCAAAGCACGCGTCCCCAGTTTGCATCAGCACCGAACATGGCGGCTTTGAAAAGTGAAGAACAAATAACGGATTTCGCAACCGTTTTGGCAGTAGGAATATCCTTGGCTCCTTTAACGTTGCATTCAAGAAGTTTTGTCGCACCTTCACCGTCCTTTGCTATCATTCGGCAAAGTTTACAAGTGATTTCGGAAAGAGCCTTTTTGAAAATTTCAAAATTTTCGTTTTCTTCTGTTATTTCCTTATTTCCTGCCATACCGTTTGCAATAACGGAAACCATATCGTTGGTGGACGTATCTCCGTCAACGCTTATCATGTTGAAGGAATCTTTAACGTCGTCAGACAATGCTTTTTTCAGAAGATCTGCGGAGATAGAAACGTCGGTTGTAACGAAAACGAGCATGGTTGCCATGTTGGGATGAATCATTCCTGAACCCTTTGCAATACCGCCCATACGACATTCTTTACCGTCGATTTCAAAGGAAACGGCACATTCTTTCATAACCGTATCCGTTGTCATAATAGCCGTTGCCGCATTATCGCTTCCGTCTTCTTTAAGACCTGCAACAAGTTCATTCATTCCGTTTTCAATGGGGGATAAATCAAGTGGCTGACCTATAACGCCTGTGGAAGCAACTATAACGTCTTTTGCGGAAATTTTCGTATGCTTTTCAACCAAGGCACACATTCCTTCTGCAATTTCGATTCCGTTTGCGTTGCAGGTGTTTGCGTTTCCGCTGTTGCAGATAACTGCTTGAGCATATCCGTCTTCTATATTATTTTTCGTAACCGTCAAAGGTGCGCCTTTAACTAAATTCTGCGTATACACCGCTGCCGCAGTTCCTTTAACTTCGCTGATGATAAGGGCTAAATCTTTTTTCGTCTTATTCTTACGGATTCCACAATGAACTCCGTTTGCAATAAAACCTTTTGGTGCGGTAACTCCGCCTTGTATGTAATTCATTATTTATTTCTCCTTTATATTTCACTAAAGAAAAGTCCTTTGTATTCATCCGCGCCCGTCATTATGTTCATACATTGAACAGCCGAACCCGATGCACCTTTTCCTAAATTATCGTAAACGGACGTGAGAAGGATTCTCTCCTCGTTTCCGTATACGGAAATTATCATATTATCCATGCCCGACAATTCACCAGCCGCAAGCATAGTTTTTCCATCTGTTTCCACATATTTGACAGCAGGGGAGGTGTAAAGTTCTTTGTAAACCTTCTTTATATCTTCAAGACAATAGCCTTTGTTAAGCTGTTGACCAAAAAGTTGAACCGTCATTTCCATACCGCTGTAAAAATCGTCAACTATTGGTGAAAACATTGGTTCTGTGTTAAGCATTGAAATGTATTTCATCTCTTTAAGATGCTTGTGCGATTGGGAAAGTCCGTACTGACGCGGAGTAGAAAGTAAAACGTTTCTGTTTTCCCCTTCGTATTCCGCGATCATCTTTTTTCCGCCACCGCTATAACCCGTAAGGGAATGACAGCAAAGCAAAGCATCTTTTGGAAGAATGCCGTTTTTAACAAGAGGATAAACCAAAGCGATAAATCCACTTGCGTGACAGCCTGGGTTTGCAATCCTTTTTCCGTTCTTTATAGCGTTTTTATGCTCTGTGGACAATTCGGGAAGACCGTATGCCCATCCTTCTGATGTTCTGTGAGCCGTAGATGCATCTATAATTCTGACATTTTCATTTTCCACGAGGCCTACAGCTTCCACTGCGGCAGCATCGGGAAGGCAAAGAAAAACTATATCCGAAGAATTTATTGCTTCCTTGCGTGCATTTATATCTTTTCTTAAATCATCGGGGAGGGTAATAAGTGATACATCATCTCTTGAAGAGAGTCTGTCGAATATCCTAAGTCCCGTAGTTCCTTCTTTACCGTCAATGAATACTTTTGTCATTTTAATCTCCGTGTTTGTTTAATACTTTTGAATTACTGAATAATTATACAACTAAATATGCATAAAGTCAATATGCATTTTTGCACAAAACCACTATATCTTTTTGGTGCAAATATAATATATTGCTAAAAAGAAGTCTTTGAAGCGAGATGGAATTTCTCTCAGTTCCCACAATCTGTGTTTCTTTTTTGAATATTTATGGAAGTTGGTTTTTAAACCGTAGGCATCTACTTTCATTTTTCTTGCAGTATATATAAGCCTTGGTAAATGGAAGCCTTGCGAAAGGAAATAAGCATTTGTGACTCCATGGTTTTTTACGCTGTTTAAAACCGTTTCAAATGTGGAAAAACCTTCGTTATCTCTGAAAATCTTGTCTTCGGGAATGTTTTTTGAAACAAGATATTGAAGCATGGCTTCCGTTTCGCTGTATGATTCTCCTCTGTGGTCACCGCTTACCAATATTTTATCAACCAAGCCCTTTTCAAAAAGCATTACTGCTCCGTCAAGCCTGTCCGACAAAACGCAGGAAGGATTTCCTTCTTTTGTGAGTCCCGCTCCTGGGACTATGGCAAAATCTTTTTTTGAATCAGGAATACAATCTTTTTCGTAAATGTATTTTTTTGTATACAAAATTACATAAATATTCAGAATTATCACGCTTTTATCCGTTTTGCTCTTTTTTTGAACGTAAAATAATTTTTAAAATCAATGCAAAGAATATTATGCCCGTTATACTTCCTAAAGAATCAATAAATATATCCGAGAGTTGAAAAGCCCTTCCTTCAAAAAATAGCTGAACCGTTTCATCTGAAAAAGCGGTTATAATTCCAAATGGGAGGGCTATGCTGAAATTTGCTTTGCTTTTCTCTTTTAAACTTTCTATTGCTATGGAAGCACAGAAAGACAAAGCGGCAAATTCCGAAAAATGTGCAAATGTTCTGACGAAACCAACCGTATTTTCTGAAGTCAAAGACGTGCCAAAAATCATATTTATCAAATCGGCAACCATTTTACTTAAACCCTCGCTGTCTGCAGAGGATTCCACCGCTGGTTTGGCTGAATGTGAAAAAATAAACCACAGAATGAACAGAGTTAGAAGGGAAAAAACAATAAAGGAAATTTTCCTCGAAGTTGATAAGGATTTGAATTTTTTCATCATACAAGTTTTGCTTTTTCAAGCATTTCTTTTGCGGCGGAGTAAACGTTTTCCGTTATCTGTATACCGCCCATTATTCTTGAAATTTCTTCAATTCTTCCATCATTTGTGAGAGGGAAGGCACCTGACGTAGTTCTTCCGTCTTTTTCTGATTTATTTATAAGAAAATGTTTGTCTGCCAAAGCGGCAACCTGTGCAGAATGGGTGACGCATATAACCTGTTTATGATTTTTCGATAGGGATTTTAATTTTATTCCCAACTTTTCGCTTGTCTGACCAGAAATTCCTGTATCTATTTCGTCAAATACCATGGAAGAAACACCTTCGGATTCAGAAAATGCACTCTTTAAAGCAAGCATAAATCTTGAAAGTTCTCCTCCCGAAGCGGTCTTTTCAAGGGATTTGAATTCTTCTCCTGCATTTGCCGATATCAAAAATTCTATTTTGTCACAACCGTCTGCAGAAAGTTCTTTTTTCGTAATTTCGATTTTGAATCTGAAAGCAGGCATCCCTAAACCTTCAAGATGCTTCTTTACGGATTCTTCCAAATTTGCAGAAGCGTTTCTTCTTGCGTCTGATAACTTTTCCGCTTCTATCTGACAAAGTTTCTGATATCCTCTGCAATTTGCTTTTAGTCTGCTTATATGATTTTCCGAATCTTTTAAAACCTCTTGTTCTTCCTTTAATTCCTCTATAAGTTCCAAAAGTCCGTCAAAATCTTTGCCGTATTTTCTTTTTAATGAAGAAATAGCGTGAAGTTTACTCTCTATTCTGTCAAGTTCGTATTCGCTTGCTTCTGCGTTTTCACCGTATGATTCAACTGATTCGGCAATATCGTCTATTTCGCATTTAACGCTTTCAAGTCTTTCTATAAGCTCGTCCGCTTCTTCAATAATACCGCTGACGCTTCTTAACGCAGACAACGCATCGTAAACCAAATCGGAAGCATTTTTGTTTCCTTCCTTTAAGGTTTCCGTTACTTCGCAAACCGCTCGGTTTATCTTTTCGGAGTTTTTGAGAATTTTTCCTCTTTCCGATAGTTTTTCTTCGTCACCCGCTTTCAGCGAATGTTTTGTAAGTTCGGAAAGTTGATATTTTATCATATCAAGACGAAGGTCTTTATTTTCTTCATTTTTTAATGCTTCTTCAAGTTTCTTTTTTTCTTCGGAAAAACTTTTGTATTTCTCAAAGTATTTATCCTTTTCGATCTTTCCGAATCCGTCTAATATTTCAAGCTGTGTTTTTTCATCAATGATTCTCGTGTCGTTCTGACCGTGAATATCCATAAGTAAAGCGGAAACAGCTTTAAGCTTGGAAATCGGAACAGGACGTTCGTTGATTTTACAACTGCTTTTTCCGTCTGATGTAATTTTTCTTGAAACATAAACGTTACCTTCTTCATCTGTTGATACGTCAAGCTCTGAAAGTTTTTCCTTTGTATATGAATCAATATCGGAAAAGCATCCCTCGGAAAGAGCAAATTCTTCTCCGAAACGGATATCGTCCTTTGATGCTTTTGAGCCTATAAGAAACTTGAGAGCCTTCATAATAAGGCTTTTACCTGCTCCCGTTTCTCCCGTCAGCACGTTGAACCCTTCGTCAAATTCAATGGTAGTATTCTTTATAAGGGCAAGATTTTCAATATGAAGTGAAAAAAGCACGGCGTTCCCCCCGATTTTTCAATGACTACTATTCTATAATGCTTTGTAATTCTTCTGCAAATATTTTAGCTTCTTCTTTTGTTTTAACAACGATAAACACCGTATCATCCCCAGCGAGTGAGCCGACTATCTGTTCGTCGTGAAGCATGTCTATGGAAGCCCCTACCGCACTACCCATGCCAGGGTAACTCTTTATAACGACGATGTTTTCAGCAGGCGTAATTGAACGCACTGCTTCCATAAGCACGTTTTTGAATCTGTATGACGATGCATCTCCTTCAAGATTTGTTGAGCAGGCGTATTTTGTACCGCCCTGCTGGTCTGAAATCTTGACTATCTGAAGCTCTTTTATATCTCTTGACAGAGTTGCCTGAGTTGCATTTATTCCCTCTTCGCAAAGCAGTTCAAGAAGCATATCCTGAGTCTTTACAGAATTTTTCTTTATTATATCCTTGATAAGTTTTTGTCTTGTTGCTTTGTTTCTTTTTAACATCAGATATACTCCTTTTATTATCCGTTGAGTTTTGAAACGAGTACGTCGCAGAAACTCTTTGAGTTTAATTTTATAAGGCTTACTTCTTTTTCTGACCGTTTCAGAACGATATCGTCACCGCTTTCGAGGTGGTAGGAGGATTTTCCATCTCCCGTAAGCCATGCTTCGCTGTTGTTCGTTTCGGTTACGTTTATTCTTATCTTCGAACTCGGCGAAAAGATCATATGCCTTGCACCTGAAAGGGTGTAGGGACAGATTGGCGTTACCTGAATACAATCAAGGGAAGGGTCAATAACAGCACCGCCTGCGGACATGGAATAGGCGGTAGAACCAGTAGGAGTGGAAACTATCATCGCATCCGCTCTGTATTCCATATAATCTTTGGTTCCGCAATACAACCTGAAATTCAACATTCTCGAAAGACTTCCTTTTGAAACTGCAAATTCATTAAGGGCTGTATCGCAAAAAACAGAAACGCCTTTTCTTATTATTTCACAATCAATCATCATTCTGCGGTCAATGGCAAAATTTCCCGACAGAAATCCGTCAACGTCGAAAAATTCGTTTTCTTCAAGGGTGGTAAGATAACCTATTTTCCCTGTATTTATACTTAATATGGGGACGTTGAAACTTGCCGCGGGGAGAGCAGTATTCAAAACTGTTCCGTCTCCACCGAAAACTATCAATGCATCCGTATCTTTGAAGATATTACCAGTTCCTTTCTTGCAATTAAGAAATTCGGGGGCTTTAACAACGATACCCTTATCGTTAAGTAAATCAGCAATTTCCAAGGCTTTTTTGATTGAAGATTCTTTACTGGCGTTGGGGAGCAATGAAATGGTTTTAATTGGACTATTCAATTTCTGCTCCTCCTTCATTTATAAAATAAGCTAAAAATTCTCTGTTTCCGTCTCCACCTTCAATGGGGGAGTCTGTATATCCCGAAAGGGTGAGTCCGAATTTTTCAGCCTCTGTTTCTATTTTTTCCTTCACTTTTTCGTAAAGTTTTTTATTTTTTACTATGCCGCCTTTTCCTACGTTTTCTCTGCCAACTTCAAACTGGGGTTTGACAAGAGAAACGAATATACCGCCTTTTTTCAGGAAACGAGAAATGGCAGGGTATATAAGAGTCTGGGAAATAAACGATACGTCCATAACCACAAGGTCGATTTCTTCTGGAAAGGAGTCTTTTGTAAGTTCTCTTGCATTGGTTTTTTCCATTGAAATAACGTTTTCTTTGGATTTTATGATTGGATGAAGCTGGTTTGTTCCAACATCAACGGCAAAAACTTTTTTTACACCGCGATTTATAAGCACCTGCGTAAATCCGCCCGTAGATGCTCCGATATCTGTGGCTATCATATCCTTCACATCTACATTAAAGGAATCAAGAGCTCCTTCAAGTTTCAATGCTCCGCGGGACACATACTCGCAGTCACATTGTGAAACTGTAATTTCAGCATATTCATCCACAAGTTCGGAAGGCTTTGTTACCGTTTTTCCATTAACGGAAACCTTGCCCTCCAAAATCAGATTTTTGCTTCTCGTTCTGCTTTCAGCAAAGCCAAGTGATGTGCATAATAAATCAAGTCTTGTCATAATAAAACTTATAATCCCGAAATAATATCCTCTGCCATGGAATCCTTATCCAAACGGCAAAGTTTATAAAGAATTTCTTCTGTTCCGTGGGGAACAAATCTGTCGTCTATAGCGTTTATCTTAACGGCAGAGCCTTCAAAAAGTTCGTTTTCTTTTATCAGACTTGTAAGCTGCATAGCGAATCCACCCGATTTGATTCCTTCCTCAGGGAGATAAATGAGCTTCGTGCCTTCTACCAGATGCTTTATTTTATCAATGGAAAAAGGCTTTATTTTAGTTACACAAATAACACGTATGAATTTTCCTTCAAGCTTTTTAGCCGCTTCAGAAGCATGCATTGCGCATCTTCCGTAGGTGATAACCACACAATCGGGTGATTTTCCGTCTACCTTTCCGAAATCCTTGTATTTGAATCCGTCACACAAAACTGCATCCTTGGGGAATCCGCATTCTTTGCCCTTTGGATATCTGACGGCACAAACGTTTTCGCCTTTTTCACATTCAAGGAGAGCGTTTTTTAGATCCTCGAAAGATTCGGGAGCGTACAACGTAAGATTCGGAACGTTGGAAAGAAAACTGACGTCAAAAAGTCCGTGATGTGTTGCTCCGTCCATAGCGGAGAATCCTGCCCTGTCTAGACATATAACAGTATGAAGTTTTTGAAGTGACGCATCATGTATTATCTGATCGTAGCATCTTTGTGAAAATGTTGAATATACGGCAAAATAGGGGATGAACCCTTCCGTTGCAAGAGCGGCAGAATAAGTCATGGCGTGTTCTTCTGCAATTCCTACGTCGAAAAATCTTTCAGGAAATTTTTCTGCGAAGGAATCAAGACCCGTGCCTGAACTCATGGAAGCGGTAATTGCACAAATCTTTGGATTTCTCTCTGCTATTTCGCAAAGGTATTTACCGAATTCTGATGAAAAGGATTGGCTTCCCGAAGCAACGCCTGTTTCAAGTTCGAAGGAACTTACACCGTGATAAGAACCTGGGTCTTCTTCTGCAAAGGCGTATCCCTTTCCTTTTGTGGTATGAATATGTACAATGCAGGGACGCTTACTCAATTTTGCCTCGTTAAGAACGTCTTCTAAAAAGTCAATTCTATTTCCGTCTGCAACACCGATGTAATTCCAACCCAAATCTTCAAAAAGAGTTTGCATCTTCAAAGCGCGTTTTGCCATGTTTTTGCATCTTCTGAAAAACGTTGCGATATGACGTCCTATGAATGGAATTTTGTTTGTTCCGCGTTCAACTGCTCGTTTGAATCTGAAATATTTCTTGCTAGTCAAAAACCTTGACATGTATTTGCTCATTCCGCCAACGTTTTTGGAAATGCTCATTTCGTTATCGTTGAGAACTGCAATTAAGTTAAGTTCTTTGTCAGCACAATCGTTCATTGCCTCGTAAATCATACCGCCCGTGAACGCACCGTCACCAACGACTGCCACAACGTAAGCATCAGAGCCATTCAATTTGTTTGCCTGTGCAATACCTGCGGCGGCGGAAAGAGACGTACTGCTATGTCCCGAGCCGAACGGGTCGTGAATGCTTTCATCTCTTTTGGTAAAACCCGAAAGTCCTTCGTATTGACGTAACGTGGAAAATCTGTCAAAACGGCCAGTGAGAAGTTTATGAACGTAACTCTGATGACCAACGTCCCAGATAATTTTATCGATTGGAGAATTAAAAACCCTGTGCAAAGCAATAGAAAGTTCAACGACTCCAAGGTTGGAAGCAAGATGACCACCGTTTTTCGAAACGGTGGCAAGAAGTTGTTCCCTTATCTCAACTGCCAATATTTCAGTTTCCTTTTTATTTAATTTTTTAACGTTTTCTGGAGATTTTATATTTTGCAATAAAGTCAAAACAAAACCCTCGTTCTTTGTACAAAATGAATATTGTTATCTTAACCGATTGCCTCATCGGCGGTTTTATCTTAGTTGTTTCTGGAGAGTAAAAAGTCGCAAAGTTCTTCAAGTTCTTTGGATACGTTTCCGTCTGGGAATGCATTAAGACTGTTTTTAGCTTTATCGGACAACGCCTTTGCATCTTCCTTGGAACGTTCAAGACCGCATACGGAAACGTAGGTTGATTTTTTGTATTTTGCATCTTTGCCCAAGGTTTTACCTGCTTTGTAACTTACGCCTTCAACGTCTATAATATCGTCAACAATCTGGAATGCAAGTCCTAAGGACATGCCGTATTCTCTTGCGGCTTCAATTTGTTCATCGCTGGCGTTTGCGGCAATACAGCCTAAAGCACAAGCCGTGGCAATAAGTTCACCCGTTTTAAGACGGTGCATCTTCTTTATTGAATCAAGGTCTAAGTCTGCATCCTCACCCGAAAGGTCTATTTGTTGACCGCCTATCATACCGTGAAGACCTGCATGCTTCATAAGCTCTATTACAGCCTTTGCATTCTGTTCATATGAACAATGAGGGTTGGAAGCCAGCGTTTCCGCTGAAAGAAGCATAAGGGCATCGCCTGCAAGAATGGCGGTTGCCTCACCGAAAACCTTGTGATTTGAAGGTTTTCCACGTCTCATATCGTCGTTGTCCATGGCAGGAAGGTCGTCATGAATAAGGGAAGAAGTATGCATAAACTCAATAGCCGCCGCATAGGGCAAGGCGGGAGTTATATCGCTTTTTCCAGACACCGCTTTGTAAAATTCAAGAACTAAAAACGGTCTTATTCTTTTTCCGCCTGCGGAAACGGAGTAATCTACTGAATCGCATAACTTTTCATATCCAAATCTTGAAACGTCTGCTTTTCCTATTATATTTTTCATTTCTCCGCTGAGTAAAACAGCGTATTCACCAATCAATATGCTTAAATCTTTCATAAGTGACTCCTTTTCATTGGGAAATTATTCGCCAGGTTCTAAAAAGGTAACCTTTTGCTCTGCTTCGTCGAGAAGGGCAGAGCAATACTTTACGAGTTTGTTGCTTTCCTCGTAAAGAGAAAGAGTTTCTTCAAGTTTTGCGTTTCCGCTGTCAAGTTTTCTCACTATCTGTTCGAGTTTTTCAAGTGCTTCTTCAAAGGAGATGTTCTTTTCTTCCATAATTTTACTCACCTTTCTTTATACCGTCAACTGTGGTCTGAACCGTACCGTCGGAAAATTGTAAATTTACACGGTCACCCTTTTCGAGATTTCCACTTGACGTAATAACCTTTCCGCCTTCTGAAAATACCGCTGCATATCCGCGTTTTAAAACGCCCAACGGATTCAAAGCCTTTGCGTTTGCGGAAAGAGTGTTCAGGGATGAACGTTTCTTATCTATAATGCGTTTGCAGGATACATCTATTTTTTCTTCAAGGCTTATAAGATATTGCCGTCTTTGATCAAAATAATTTTTTGGATTTTTAAGTTGTGATGAACCTGCAAGGGAATTGAGAATTCTTCTGTACGAATCTGTTTTTGATTTTAAAACAGACCGTGTTCTCTTCTGGACGTTTGAAAGCATTCTCAATATGTCGCTTCTGTCGGGAACGGCAATTTCTGCCGCAGCGGAAGGAGTTGGGGCACGGAGATCTGCAACAAAATCCGCTATAGTGAAATCTGTTTCGTGACCTACTGCGCTGATTATGGGAATTCTGCAATTATAAATAGCCCTTGCCAGTTTTTCATCGTTGAAAGCCCATAATTCTTCAAGAGAACCACCGCCTCTGCCGATGATAAGCACGTCTACGGGAAATTCGTTGCAGAAATAATCTATGGCTTTGATCATGGACGGTGCCGCTGTCGGACCCTGAACCGTTGAAGGATAAACGAACACTTTGGCAAGGGGAAATCTTCTGCCCGAAACGTTTATAATATCCCGAACAGCCGCTCCTGTTGCTGATGTTATAACTCCGACTTTGAGAGGGATTTTAGGAAGCCTTTTTTTGTGGGATTGATCAAAAAGTCCTTCCGTCTCCAACTTTTTTTTGAGTTTTTCAAAGGCTTCGTAAAGAGAACCTACGCCATCAGCCTTAACGCTGTCAACGTACAGCGAATACTGTCCATCCCTTACGAAAACGTTTATTTTCCCGTGGCAAACAACCTTCATTCCGTTTTCCAACTTGAAATCAAGTCTGCTTGCGTAGCCCTTGAACATAACCGCTTTTATTATAGAGCCTTCATCTTTAAGGGAAAAGTATATATGTCCGCTTGCTCTGTGAATAGTGCAGTTGGATATTTCTCCCTTTACGGAAACTCTTTCAAGAGCGGGAATCTGCTCAACTACGTTTTTTATGAAATTGTTCAACTGGGTAACGCTTATGGTGCGTTCCTTTTCGGAGACGGGTGTAAAGCCTTCTTCGTAATTATTGTCAAACATGTAATTCACCGTGATTTATTTTTCTGTTTTGTTGTCTGAAATTTCTGCTATTTTTCCAAGGAGACCGTTTACGAATGAAACGGATTCAAAATCTCCGAAATGTTTAAGTATCTCCAACGCTTCATTGATGGAAACCGAGGAAGGAATATCTTCTTCAAACATTATTTCGTACGTTGCTACTCTTGATACTGCAAGTGCAGTTTTGGAAATTCGGGAAATATCCCATTTTTCGGATGCCTTGCTTATCATTTCGTCTATATCTTCACGTTTTTCCCATGCGCTTAAAAAAAGTTTCTTTGCAAAACCGCTGTATTTTTTTTCGCGAATCTCTGCGGCGATTTCTATTGTTTCTTCAGTGTTCTGATCCTTTTTGAACTCTTGCTCAAAAATAAGTTCCACCGCTGCTTCTCTCGCTTCACGTCTTGTCATAAAATAAAACTCCATTTCAAAGATAAATAATCTGATACATAGTGTATAATACCACATTCCAATGCGGATTTCAATACAAAAACAAAAAAATATGCAAAAATGTGGGAAAATGTATAATAAATTTGATTTTCAGTCAAATTCATATTTACCGATTGACTTTTATTTCTGTTTGTGTTAAAATGAAAAAAAACACAGAGGTTGATGTTTTGAAAATAATAATTTGCCTTGATGAACAAAACGGATATATGTTCAATCATCGCCGACAAAGTATGGATAGAATACTCAGGCAAAAACTTTTGTCTCTTCTTGATGGAAAACCCTTATGGATGAGTGAATATACGAAAAGGCAGTTTACCGAATCGGGAAATTTTCTGGTTGACGATGATTACGAAAAAAAGGCGGGAATTGATGATTTTTGCTTTATAGAGAATAAAGGTTACGATATATCTGTCTGCGACGAAATATGGATATTCCGATGGAACGTAAAATATCCCTTCGATAAAAGTTTTGACGTAGATTTGGAAAAAGAGGGGTTTCATCTTGATGAAGAACAAACCTTCGTCGGTTATTCTCATGAAGAAATAGGACTTGAAATTTATAAAAAATAAAACTTTACACAGAAAGGAAAAAACATGAAAAACTTTTTTGAAAAAATGAGTTTTGTCAAGGTGGCGGTTATTATCGTCATTTTGACGGCTGTCGTTCTTGGTGCTTGTATCGCTGATTCGAATCCTTCGGATGACGTTTCATCTCTTGAAAGCGCTGTAAATTCCATGGTTCAGAGTGTTGATGCGTCTTCATCCGACGATGCTTCGAAAGAACCTTCACAATCTTCAGGAGAAGCATCTGAAATTCCTTCGGAGCAACCTTCCGCTGATGTTTCTGAAGAAACTTCCAAAGATGAAACATCAGGCGTTGGTGATGAAAATGCAGTTGCAAAACTTGAAAATATCCCTGAATATTCGGGTAAGGATTACATTGAGATAAACGGTAACGTTCCTCATTTCACAGCAGAGCAACTTACTTCCGTTGGATATGAAACCTACGGTGAGCTTGATCCTCTCGGCAGATGCACGTTTGCTGTTGCTTCTGTCGGTAAGGATACTTTCCCAACGGGCGACAGAGGAAGTATCAGCAGTATCAAGCCTACTGGCTGGATTCAGGCAAAGTATGATTTCATCAAGACTAAAGACCTTTATAACAGAAGTCATCTTATCGCATGGTCTCTTTCGGGAGAAGATGCAAATAAACAAAATCTCGTAACAGGAACCGCTCATCTCAATCAGGACGTTATGGTTCAGTTTGAGGATATGGTTCTTGCCTACATCAAAGAAACAGGCAATCACGTTGCATATCGTGTGACACCTCTTTTCAAGGGTGATGAACTTGTTTGCCGTGGAATTCAGATGGAAGCATATTCCGTTGAAGACAGCGGCGAAGGCATTTGCTTCAACGTATATTGCTATAACGTTCAAGAAGGCGTTATTATAGATTACGCCACAGGCGAAAGCAAGGCTGAAAACGCAGGTGACAACAGCGAGGATGCAAGCAGTGAAGACATAAGCAAGGAAGATAATTCCAACGCTGGCAAAGAGGCTGATTATGTTCTCAATACAAGTTCCAAAAAGATACATTTGCCCGATTGCGGTTCTGTTTCCACCATGTCTGATAAGAATAAAGCGGAGTATCATGGCTCTATCGAGGATCTTTTGAATCAGGGATATACGCCCTGTGGTACGTGCAAACCTCAATAACGAATATTTTCTTCGGGGACGTTAAAAAAGCGTCCCCGAATTTTTTATTTGCCTGAATTTGAAAATGCGGGAAAATGCTGAAAATACTTGTAAAAATACTCAAAAAATATTGACAAACCCGCTTCTTTTGTGGTATAATCTATGATAACTATAAAAATGGCGTTATTTTGCATAAAAAGCTTTTTTTACAAAACAAAAAGTACAAAAATAACACAGAAAATAAATAAAAAAACAAAAAATAAAAAGGATAAGCGACGGTTATATCGACGCAGAGTGACTTCTATGTTGAAAAGCATGACAGGGTTTGCCAGACAAAAGGCTACCGTGGGTGAAAAAATATATACATTTGAGATAAAATCCGTAAACAGCAAGACTCTCGATCTTACTGTTAAATGCAACAGAACGTTGATGCCTCTTGAAGAAAAGGTAAGACAACTCGTTTCCTCCATCATATCGAGGGGAAAGGTTGACGTCTATTTTTCCGTTGAAAATTTAAGCAGTGACGGAATGGCTCTTTCTCTCAATAAAGAGTTTGTTTCGGGGTATATGTCAGTTCTCAATGAAATCAAGGACACGTACGGAATTAAAGGTGAAATTACACTTGATATGATATCAAGAAAAAGTGAAATACTTCTTATGCGTTCTGCCGAAATTGATGAAAATGAAGAGATGGCAAAAACTTGGGTTGAACTTGAAAAGGTAGTAAGAGAGGGAATGGAACAGTTTGTTGCCATGAGAACCGTTGAGGGTGAAAACCTTAAAAAAGACCTTTCTGCAAGACTTGACACCATAAGCAATATAAGAGACAAAATTGAAGAACTTGCTCCGAAAGCGTTGCAGGTGGCAAAGGAGAGAGTGAGAGAACGCATAAACAAGCTCCTTGAAGGCATTACAGTTGATGAAACGAGACTTCTTACGGAATGTGCAATACTTGCGGACAAAACCGATATTTCCGAGGAATTTGTCAGACTTTCAAGTCATATACAGCAGGTCCGTGACCATCTTGAAGCCGATAAACCAATAGGAAGAACCATAGACCACGTTATTCAGGAGATGAACAGAGAGGTCAATACAATAGGTTCAAAGGCGAATTGTCTTGATATACTTAACCTTGTAGTTGAAGCGAAGGGTGAGATCGAAAAAATAAGGGAGCAGATACAGAACATAGAATGAGTGAGAATATCAGATTTGTAGACATTGGGAACGGCAATTTCGTTTCATCTGCCAGAGTTGTTTCAATAGTTGCACCTGATTCCCTTCCCGTGAGAAGACTTATGCAGGATGCAAAAAACGCAGGCAGAGCTATAGATATTACCTGCGGTAAAAAAACCAAATCGGTTATTATAACCGATAGCGATCATTATATTTTCTCGGCAGAGGATTCTGAAGTTATAGCTGAAAGGATGATTGGGAAATGAGCAAGGGAATGATTCTCGTTATATCAGGGCCTTCAGGCGTTGGAAAAACAGAAGCGGCAATGGCATTGCTCAAGAAAAGTGAACGGTACGTCAAGGCGGTTACTGCAACAACACGCCAGAAGAGAGAATTGGAAACCCATGGCGTCGATTATTATTTTTTCACAAAAGAAGAGTTCGAACAGATGCAGGATTCGGGAGGACTTCTTGAATATACTTGCTATAACGGAAATTTCTATGGAACGCCTAAATTTTCGGTTGAGAAAAGTTATTCCGAAGGAAAGGTCGTTATTCTTGTAATCGAAATCGAAGGCGCTCTCAATATTAAGAAGATGTATCCGCAGGCAACAATGTGTTTTCTTAACGCGGAAAGCATTGAGGTTATAGAGCGTAGATTGAGAAACAGAAGGTCTGATAGTGAAGAAGCTATAAAGGGCAGACTTGAAGTTGCAAAAAGGGAACTTGAAGCCGTGGGTCATTTCGATTTTATGGTTATAAACCGCGAAGGAAAACTTTGCGAGGCGGTAGATGAGATTGATGGAATTGTTCAGAAAAAACTTGCTGAACAATAGTTTATCCTATTCAAATTGAAATAATTAAATCAGATACATAAATAAGTGAGGAGAAGAAACCGTTGCAAAGACTGCGGTTTTGTGTGAACATTATGATGCTTTATCCAACTATTCAGGAACTTACAGAGGGCAAAATCAATCGTTATGAATTGGTTATCGCTGCTGCAAAGGGTGCTCGTAAGGTAATCGAAAAAGATATTGAAATCCGTGAAGCAGAGCAGAAGAAAAAAGAATTGGAACGTACAGCCACAAAGGAAAAGAAACCCGTTGTTGTTGGTGAAAATCTTCCCGAAAAGGCAGTTACTATCGCAATAAAAAAGATTTACGCAAAGAAATTTACAGTTTCTGTTGAAAATGAAGGAGAGGCAGATGCCGAATAATACCTGCCTTTATGCAGGAGTGCATCTTCTTGATACCGTATGGAATCTTGATTCGGAATATACCTATAAAATTCCCGAAACGCTTTTGGAAAAGGTAAAATGTGGGTCTCTCGTTGTAATTCCTTTTGGAAATGCCAACGTTAAAAAAACGGGATTTGTAGTTTCCCTTTCTGAAAATTGTTCCCTTGATTCTCCAAAGGAAATAATTTCCTTGCTTGACTATGGAAGATATTTGCCAAAGGAATCTGTGGGGCTTTCAAGATTCATAAAGCAACGCTGTTTTTGTACCGTGGGTGCAGCTGTTCGAGTTATGTTGCCCCCTGGGGTAAATACGAAAAGAAGCGTTTCTTATAAGGTAGGAGAAGAAATTGATTCCTTCGTCAGCGAAGAATGTGAAGAAATATACAGATACGTTTCTGCGGCAGAATCAGTTTCTCATTTTGACCTTGCAAAACTTTTCAGTGAAGAAGGTATAAAAAAACTCGTAAAAGTTGGTGCTTTGGTTAAATGTGAAACCATCCGTGAAAAAGAAAACTCAAAGACGGAAACCTTTTATTCTCTTTCAAGACTTCCCGAAAAGGGAGAAAGAATGTCCGATGGAAGAAAAAGGGTAATTTCCTTTCTTGAAGGTTTGGATTCGGGAAAAAGTATTTCTCAAAATGAACTTTGCGAGAAAGCGGACGTAACTGTTGCCGTGCTGAAAGGACTTCTTTCGGTTGGAATAATTTCTGCAACCCAGAAACCTTTGTTCCGTGGCGTTCCAATTGAGGCAGAAGAAAAAAAATTCATGCCTGAAATGCTCAACGATGAACAGAAAAAGGCATACGACGCTTTATGCGAACTCTCGGATTCGGGAGAAGCGAAGGCTTCATTGCTTTTTGGTGTTACGGGAAGCGGAAAAACCTCCGTTATCGTGGGAGCTGTTGATTATACTC
>JAZOCZ010000227.1:0-4523 GCA_045596755.1 Eubacteriales bacterium
GGTTAACCTCTATAAGATAATATTCGCTGCTTTCAGGACTGAGGGCAAACTGAACGTTACATCCAACTTCTATTTTAAGCTCACGAATAATTTTGATAGCACTATCGTTGAGCATTTTCAAGTCGTGGTCATTAAGAGAAAGAATAGGGGCTACAACAATAGAGTCACCCGTATGAACGCCAACAGGGTCAATATTTTCCATTCCGCAAATAGTGATAGCTCTGTCTGTGGAGTCACGCATTACTTCAAATTCAATTTCTTTGTAACCCTTAACGCTCTTTTCAATCAAAACCTGATGAACAGGAGAAAGCTTGAAAGCGTTAAGTCCGATTTCTTCAAGCTCTTGTTCGTTATTAGCAAATCCTCCGCCTGTACCGCCTAAGGTAAAGGCAGGTCTGAGAACTACGGGATAACCGATACGGCTTGCCGCTTCTTTTGCTTCTTCAATGCTATAAGTAATTTCAGAGGGAATTACGGGTTCGCCTATTGACTGGCAAAGCTCCTTAAAAAGCTCTCTGTCTTCTGCACGTTCTATACTTTCACAGCTTGTACCCAAAAGTTCAACGCCGCATTCTCTGAGGACACCTTTCTTCTCAAGCTGCATAGCAATATTAAGACCCGTTTGTCCGCCTATTCCCGGAACAATAGCGTCGGGGCGTTCGTATCTGAGAATCTTTGCAACGTATTCAAGAGTCAAAGGCTCCATATAAACCTTATCCGCTATAGACGTATCTGTCATTATCGTTGCAGGGTTGGAGTTGCAGATTACAACCTCATAACCTTCCTCACGCAATGCAAGGCAAGCCTGAGTTCCAGCATAGTCGAACTCTGCCGCCTGACCGATAACTATAGGACCTGAACCAATTATAAGAACCTTTTTTATATCTTTGCGCTTTGCCATAATTGCCTCCGTTATATATACTCAATTTTAATTACAAGTTTTGATATACAACCTTGCCACCGCATACGGTAAGCAGGTTTTTACCGAAAAGCATTTCACCTTCAAAAGGAGTTGCTTTTCCCATAGATAAAAATTTGGAAGTATCTACGATTTCTTCTGCATTCAAATCCCAAAGGGAGAAATCAAACCCCAAAGGGATTCCGAATCTCTGTCTCGGATTGAAAACCAACAAATCGATTATTTTATCAAGAGTGACTATTTCTTTTTTTACAAGATGAGTATATAAAACGGGGAATGCCGTTTCAATACCAACTATTCCAAAAGGACTTCCTTCAAGCCCTCTCGATTTTTCCTCCGCAGAATGTGGAGCATGGTCCGTTGCTATCATGTCGATAGTTCCGTCTAAAACACCTTCAACTAATGCCTCTCTATCCTTTTTATCGCGGAGAGGAGGATTCATTTTGAATCTGCCCTCTTCTTTCAGACAGCTATCGTCAAGTACGAGGTAGTGAGGAGCAGTCTCACAAGTTACGTCTACGCCTTTTGCTTTCGCTTTTCTTATAAGCTCAACGCTTTCTTTAGCGGAAATGTGGCAAACGTGATATCTGCAACCTGTTTTCTCTGCAAGATATAAATCACGCTCAATCTGAGCATATTCGCTCTCGGAGCATATTCCTTTATGACCATGCTTCTTTGCATATTCACCGTCATGAATATATCCGCCCTTTAAAAGCTCGTTCACTTCACAATGAGCAACGATAATTTTATCAAGTGACTTTGCTTTTTCCATGGCAGAAAGCATCATCTGTTCATTTTGAACTCCTCTGCCGTCATCGGAAAAGGCGACGACTTCGTTTTCCATTTCTTCAAAATCAGAAAGCTCTTCACCTTTCTGACCCTTGGTTATTGAACCGTATGGATAAACGTTTATTACAGCATCTTTTTTTATTGCATCAAGCTGAACCTTTAAGGTTTCCAATGAATCAGGAACAGGTTTCAGGTTTGGCATTGTGCAAACCGCGGTATACCCTCCCCTTGCAGATGCAAGAGAACCCGTTTTTATGTTTTCTTTATGCAAAAAACCCGGCTCACGAAAATGCACATGCACGTCGCAAAAGCCGGGGAAAATAACATATTCAGATAAATCAAGCGAGGAAAAAGCGGAATGAGTCGTCAAAAATTCAGCCGCATCGGAACAAAATGCGGTTTTCTGTTTAGCGCCAATAATTTGTACACCGTATTTGTTCGCCATAATGCCCCTCCGACAAATTTACTAAACGATTTTCAATTAAAAAACATCTATTCTAAGCCGTTTTTAGTTCCAAAAAACCATTGTACGAATTATACCAAAAAATTTCTTACTTGTCAATCGTCAAACCGCAAAAAAACATAAAAATTTACATACTGTATTTTGGGGATTTTTATTTGATTTCTTGCTCCAAATTCTTGAATTCATCAGTATTGAAGAAATCACTCAACGTTATTCCCAATCCGTCACATAACATTTTAATTGTAACAATTCCAGGATTCTGACTTTTACCGTATAAAATGTTTTTTATTGATGACGGTGCCACTCCCGATTCAGTTGCAAGTTTGTTTATTGACATTCTTTTTCATTACACATAAAAAACGGAAATCAAAATTCATTCTTGACTTTCCTTTTCTTTATGATATAATGAAAAAAACAACTATATTAAAGTTATATATGCCTTGTTGGAAATATATAAGAGAATTAGTTCAAATTAAAGGAGAAAATATGATTTTAAAATTTTTCCGTAAAATACTAAAAAAACAATCAGCTGATCAAATAGAGATGAATTACCTACGATCGCAAGGTTTGATAGTAGGAAAAAATTTCAATTCTTATACACCATATCCATTTGATTCCGGATGGCCGTGGCTTATCACGGTAGGTGATAATGTCACATTTTCTACCAATGTTAAAATATTGGCACACGATGCGAGCACTAACAAAGTAAAAGCTCACACAAAAATCGGTACAGTTACCATAGGAAACAATGTTTTTTTAGGTCACAATGTCACAGTTTGTTGTAATACAAGAATAGGAAACAATGTAGTGATTGGTGCTGGAAGCGTAATCACTAAAGATATACCGGACGACGTAGTTGCAGCAGGAAATCCAGCAAAAATAATATGCAGCATTAAAGACTTTGAAAAGAAACATCACGAAAACCTTGAAACACATATATACTTTAATCAATATAAATGGAACGAGTGGAAAAATGCTCCCATCGAAGAAAAGCAAAAGATGAAAGAGCTACTTAAAGATACTTTTGGTTATGTATAAAAGTTTTCTATGGTAGAATCAAAGCTCCCCATATGATATGTTTTTTTCATTTGAATTTCTTCAAAAATGGGTGTTGATGAAAGCTATTCCAAAGATAATTATGCACCGCAGGAAAACCTGCGGTGCATTTCATGCATTAGCATTTAATTCGCCATGCGTATTTCATTTGTCGGCAGGAAAATTGTATTGGTTTATCACAACACAGAAAAAGACTGTCAAAGGAAGAAAATCCTCTGACAGTCTTTTAAAATTAAGTTTTCTTTTGGTTAGCTTTTCTTTTTCAAAAGAAAAGTAACTTATTTGCTCATTGCTTCCTGAACAGCAACTGCACAAGCAACAGTCATACCAACCATTGGGTTGTTACCAGCGCCGATGAGTCCCATCATTTCAACGTGAGCAGGAACGGAAGAAGAGCCTGCGAACTGTGCGTCGCCATGCATTCTACCCATTGTATCTGTCAAGCCGTAGGAAGCAGGACCTGCAGCCATGTTGTCGGGGTGAAGTGTTCTACCTGTACCGCCGCCAGATGCAACGGAGAAGTATTTTTTACCTGTTTCCATGCACTGTTTTTTATATGTGCCTGCAACGGGATGCTGGAATCTTGTGGGGTTGGTGGAGTTACCTGTGATGGAAACGTCAACACCTTCGTGTGTCATAATTGCAACGCCTTCAAGAACGTCGTTTGCACCGTAGCAACGAACTTTAGAACGGTCACCGTCGGAATATTTCTTTTCACGAACGATTTTGAGTTCTGTTGTATAGAAATCGTATTCGGTTTCAACGTATGTGAAGCCGTTGATACGGGAAATGATCATAGCGGCATCTTTGCCGAGACCGTTAAGGATAACCTGAAGGGGTTCTTTTCTTACTTTGTTAGCTGTTCTTGCGATACCGATAGCACCTTCAGCTGCAGCAAAGGATTCGTGACCTGCCAAGAAGCAGAAGCACTTTGTTTTTTCATCAAGAAGCATTGCGCCAAGGTTACCATGGCCAAGACCTACTTTACGTGTTTCAGCAACAGAACCTGGAATGCAGAATGCCTGCAAGCCGATACCAATAGTTTCAGCGGCTTTTGCTGCTGTTGTAACGCCTGTTTTAATAGCAATAGCAACACCGAGAGTGTATGCCCAAACAGCGTTATCAAATGCGATAGGCTGAACGCCTTTAACGATTGCTTCGCAATCAATGCCTTTTTCATCGCAAATTGCTTTTGCTTCTTCAAGAGAGGCAATACCGTATTTTGCAAGGCATTCGTTAATTTTATCAATTCTTCTTTCGTAACCTTCAAATTTCATCATTGTATATTACCTCCTT
>JAZOCZ010000228.1:0-1970 GCA_045596755.1 Eubacteriales bacterium
AAGGGCTTTTATATTGTCTAAGGCTTCACCTGCTAATTTTTTGAAATTTCCTTTAGCACGCTGTTTTCCGTCGTCACTGTAGATTTTTTCAAAGTCAAATTGGGAAATCCACATTGCTTTCATTTTATCGTAGTTCAAAGGCTTGTAATCCTTATTTGCACCCTTGGCAAGAACTCCACGTTCTGCAAGAAGTTCATCCACTTTTGAAAGTTCTGTGTAGTTTTTCGATGGTGTGACATGCTCAGTAGATACTTCTTCTGATTTTTCCTCTGAAATATCCTCGGAAACAGTTGATGAATTGTCAATTGCTGAGTTTTCAGAAGGTGAATCCTCGCTTGATGCATTTTTATTATCGCAAGCACATAGTGACATCATCATAAATGCAGAAAGCAAGATCGCGATTATTCTTTTGGTCATGTTAAGGTTTTTCCTCCGATGCTTAATACTTTATTTTTTTGCTTGGAATTTTAGCCATTGCAGGAATTGCGTTGACTAATTCTTCCGACGTTTTAACGTTAGCCATATTCGTTACTGCATCGTAGAAATATTGATAGCAGAAAACGGAAAAGCCTTCAAAGGATTTTTGTGAATTCATATATTCAAAAGTTTTTCTGTAAACGGCTTTGTTGTTTTTGAATTCTTCGTAAGGAGTTCCATCATATCCGTAAATAGCGTTTGCATAGGTCAGACCTACCATATATTTGACACTATCACAGCATAGGTCTGCCCAAAGTTGATAGGTTTGTGCAAATGGACAGATGGGATGCTCAAATCCCCAATAAATCTGAGGCATAATATAATCAATATATCCAGGCGTTCCGCACCAGGTGTCTACGTCTGCATAGTAATTCTTTCTTACGTTGTTAAGGTTACCAGCAGGGGCAATGCCGTAAAGAACGTTTTTATTTTCCGCTTTAACGGCTGAATATATTCCTGAAACAAGTTTCGATAAACTTTCGTATCTCATTTCTTTGAGTGTGTATTCGGGATTTTTTGCTTTTTCTTCAGCGAATTCTAAATCATCCATAGCTTCGTCATTGCCAGGATAAAAATAGTCGTCCATATGAACGCCGTCAACATTGTAATACCTTACTATCTCCGCTGCACCGTTTATAATAAGGTTACGGACTTCTTCATAATAAACGTTAAGATAATACGCTTTTTTATTGGCGTATTCACCTGCGAATAAGTATCTTTCACAATCCTTGTCCCTCATCCAGCGAGCCATAGGGTAGGAGGGGTCCAGCTTTTCAGCATCTTCTATGGTCATTCCTCTCATTGGATTTATCCACGCCTGAAAACTTAGTTTTCTTTTGTGTGCTTCGTCAATGAATATCTTTATCGGGTCGTATTTTGCAAATTTACCGTATTCACCGTTGATAAAATGAGACCATGGGTAATATTCAGAGGGATAAAAGCTGTCTGCATTGGGACGCATCTGAACGATAACGGTATTAAATCCTAATGCTGCAACGTTGTCAAGAGCTTTGCAAAGAAGCTCCTTGTAACTCTTTCTGTCTCTTTGCTTGCTTCCCTCACAGTATACCGCTTTGAAATCAAACTGTGATATCCATATAGCCTTCATCTTGTCATAATTCAAAGGCTTGTATCCACTGTTTGAACCAACTTCCTTCTTTGCCCTTTTGGCAAGCAACTTGTCATTTTGAACCAACGCTTCGTATGTATTTGTCATAAGGTTGCATTGCCTCCTCATTTTATGAGTTGTTTTTTCTGTGGGCAAGTTTGTATACAAATCCTGGAATGAGCCATTTTATTATTGGAAGCGCCACTTGAATATATCCGCTTTTGGGACAATTAAAATATTTCATAACTTTAAGCTTTACTCTTGATTCGTTGATTCTGTTTTTTAAAGTCCTGCTTTTTGTGGCATTTCGATCGTCTCTCATGGAATATAATGTTTCTTGTAAGTTGTACCCTTTATATCCTGCTTTGTAAAGTCTTACCCAAAG
>JAZOCZ010000229.1:0-11699 GCA_045596755.1 Eubacteriales bacterium
CTTGAACTTGTGAGAAAATACGGCGGAGAGGAATTGAGTGCAAGGTCTGTTTCCAATGAACTCGGATGTTCTCCACAGCCCATATTTTCATATTTTGAAAATATGGAGGACTTGAAAAAGGCGGTTCTTGAAGCCGCAAGGGGAGTATATAAAAAATATATATCGGAAGGCTTAAATCAAAATGCACCATTTAAGGGTGCAGGAATGCAGTATTTAAGATTCGCTGATGAAGAACCCAAACTTTTTGAATTTTTGTTTATGATAGATCATGGAGAAAAAGTAGTAACACAGTTTTTGTCAAAAAACGACGTGAATTATTCTAACATTCTTGAAGCTCTTGAAAAATCGTGGAACGTTGACAAGGAAAAAGCAGAGCGAATATATAACCATATGTCTGTGTATACTTACGGACTTTCTATACTGTTTGCAAAAAAAGCAGGAATTTTTACCATGGAAGATGCGGAAAGAATGATTTCCGAAATGTTTATGTCGTTGATTGAGTATGAAGGAGGTCAGGTATGAGCCATATTATAAAAATTGAGAATCTTATAAAGCGTTACGGAGAGATCAGCGCTGTTGACAATTTGAGCTTCACTGTTGAAAAGGGTGAGCTTTTTGCATTCCTTGGCGTAAACGGTGCAGGAAAATCCACTACTATCAACGTTATGTGCGGTCAGCTGAAAAAAGATGGCGGAAAAGTGGAAATAGACGGTGTTGATACGGATAAAAATTCAGAGGATATAGGCAGAAAGCTGGGTGTTGTTTTCCAAAGCTCCGTTCTTGATAAGCCGCTTTCCGTATATGATAATCTGGAAAGCAGAGGCGCATTGTACGGAATTCGCGGAGATGCCTTGAAAAAACGAATAAACGAGCTTGCTTCCTTGCTTGAATTTGAGGATATTCTAAAAAGACCTGTAGGTAAGCTTTCCGGCGGTCAGCGAAGGAGAATTGACGTTGCTCGCGCTCTTATCCATAAACCGAAAATTCTTATATTGGATGAACCTACTACGGGGCTTGATCCACAAACGAGAAAAAGACTTTGGGAAGTGATTCATAATTTGAGAAAAGAGGAAGAAATGACCGTTTTCCTCACAACTCATTATATGGAGGAGGCATCAGATGCGGACCATATAGTTATTCTTGATAAGGGTAAGATAGTTACAAGCGGTACGCCCCTTGAACTGAAAAATAAGTATGCAGGAGACTTTATAACGCTTTACGGTGTTTCCGAGGATGAAGTAAAGCTTCTCGGTACAAACGCCGAAAAGCTTAAAGACGGTTATAGAATTTCTGTCCGCGATACGTCAGAGGCGACGGCTCTCATATTGAAGCATCCCGAAATTTTCAGAGATTTTGAAATAACAAAGGGAAAAATGGACGACGTGTTTTTAGCTTCAACGGGTAAACTTTTGGGAGGTGACGAAGAATGACGCTTAAATACGTTATAAAAAGAAATGTAAAACTTTTCTTCAAGGATAAGGGTGTTTTCTTTACGTCTCTCATAACACCCGTTATTCTTCTCGTTTTGTATGCAACTTTTTTGGCTAACGTCTATAAAGACAGCTTCGCTTCTGCTCTGACAGAAAGCGTTAAGCTTTCAGAAAAGCTTATAAACGGTCTTGTGGGCGGTCAGCTCATTTCATCGATTCTTGCGGTTTCATGCGTTACAGTTCCATTTTGCTCAAATATGATAGCTGTTCAGGATAAGGCAAACGGAACTGTAAAGGACCTTTCAATAACGCCTGTAAAGGGTTCTGTTCTTGCTTTGGGATATTACCTTTCAACTCTTATTTCAAGCCTTATTATCTGCTTTGCAGGTATGGGAATATGCCTTGTATATATAGGAGCTACAGGCTGGTATATGACTATTTCGCAGATTTTACTTTTGGCACTTGACGTTTTTCTTCTTGTTATGTTCGGAACGGCTCTTTCTTCCATAGTAGGATATTTTCTTTCGTCACAAGGGCAAATATCAGCCGTCGGAACAATAGTCAGCTCGGGATACGGCTTCATCTGCGGTGCTTATATGCCAATTTCACAGTTTTCGCCCTTCTTGCAAAAGGTTATTTCCTTTTTACCTGGAACTTATGGAACTTCTCTTGTAAGAAATCACGCAATGCAGGGAGCACTCAGCGAAATTGAAAAACAAGGCGTTCCTTCTGAAGCTATGAACGAGTTGATGAACGTAGTGGATTGCAATTTGTATTTCTTTGATGAAAAGGTTTCAATCTCTTCAATGTATGCGATTCTTGGAATTACTATAGCTTGTCTTGTTTTCATATATACTGTAATGAATTACAAAAAGACCGCAAAAAGAGGATGATACTTATCCTGTTTACTTTGTGAAAAATAAAATGCTTTTCCAAATTTCGCGGAAAAGCATTTTTTATTCAGATTATGTATATACTATCCCAGACTATCCATCCAATCAAGCTCTCTTATATATTCCTCTTTGGCGTTTTCGTGTACCCAAATGACTTGACAAGCGGGGGTGAGTCCCTTGTCATTTTCCAAAGCTTTAAGTTGTTCCTCCGTAACGTAAGCAAACAGTACGTTTTCTGTTGCCTCGCATTTTATGCCAAAACTTGCATAGTAGGCAAGTTCTTCTTCTTCCGTGAAAAATGGTGCATAGCTGCGTCTTGTGTCAAAACAACAATAGTAATATGCTCCGTCGTATTCGGGGTTATCAAAATATTCTTTTATTTCATCGCCCCAAAAGCTCAATCCTGCGAAGCTCAAATATACGGCTTCGATGGAGACGGGAACGTTTTGACTACCGTAAAGAACAGTTGCGTTTTCGGGAGGCAAAAAGGTTATGTTTTCCATGGGCTTTAATGGAATTTCACCGTCCCTAATGTTTTTGTAAACTTCCTCATTCAAAGAATTATCCGCAAGGTATACTGTGCATCTTTCGTTGATACTTGATTCGTTGAATGATTTTTTTAGAGATTTCAGACTGTTTTTTGTTGCGTATGAAACGAAAACGTATTCTCCTATTTTTTCCGTATTTATTTCCAACGTTTTCAAATAATCTCTTATTTCTTCATCTGTTTTATAATGTTTTGCACGTCGGAAGTCTAAACAAACGTAATAAAAAGTTTCGTCATTTTCAGTATCTGAAAAAAATTCATCAAAATTACGTGTAAAGCCTAAATCGACTGTAGGGAGCGGATATGATGTCATCGGAAAATCATCACCGTATATAATTTTAGCGTGGTCTCCAGGATAAATTTCGGAATTTTTGTATGGAATATCATTTTCGTTGATATTTGAAGAAGCATTCTGTTCATCATCTTTTGAAATGTCGGTAGAAATATCAGATTCCGAAACGTATTCGGTTGAATTATTCTCGGAATTTTCTGCGTTCGATTCAATGCTTGAAAGGTTTTCTGACAAATTTATATCAGAGTTTTTCGCTCTCCCGCATGACGAAAGCACCAGAGATGATAAAAGAAAACATAAAAGTAGTTTTGTAATTATACCGTTGCGTTCCATAGTTGACGCTCCTTTGATTCTACGCATTTATTTTTTATCACTTTTTTATTTTAACACAATTTTTTACCATGTCAATAATAAAAAATATCATGTGACAAACAGTGCCTCGTGACACAGTGGGATGAGCCAGAGAAGCAGGTCTTCGACTTGCTACGTTTTTAAAATCTTTATTTATTCCGAATTACCACTACCGTTATTCATGTTAAACTCTCACGCTTATCTCCCCGAAGGACAAATTTTCCGTTTCGCCATTTTCGTATTTAACGAAGAGGTTACAATTTTTGTCTATATCCAAAGCGAGAGCTTTTTTTACGGAATCTCTTTTATGAACAGAGATTTCTTTCCCTAAAACAACGCTCTTTCTTTTATATTCTTCTATGAAGCCTTTGGAGTAAGAAAAGAAATTATTTATAATCTTTGCAATTATTTCGTTTCTTGCGTTATCTGCAGGTGAGTCGAAAACGCTTCCCGCTATATTATTTATCTCCTCGGGGAACCCTTCATTGGGAGGATAAACGTTTATACCGATGCCTACAATGATATATTCAGTTTTTCCGTTTTCTACTCCCGCTTCAGCCAAAATTCCGCAAACTTTTTTTCCGTCTTTGAGTATATCGTTAACCCATTTTATGCCGAATTTTTCTCCCGATACTTCCTCTAAAGCATTACAAACCGCAACTGCGGTATAAGCTGTGAGAAGTCCTGTGTCTGTTTTTTCATCGGGACGGATAAGTAAGCTCATGTATATTCCGCTGTGTGAGGGGGAATAAAATTGTCTTCCCAGCCGTCCTCTTCCTGCTTTTTGGTTTTCTGCGATTACAACCGTTCCCGTTTCAGCTCCCGCTTTTGCCAGCTCTTTAAGGTCGAGATTCGTTGAATCGGTTGTTCCGTGAATGGTGAGGGTTGCTTTGACCTTCAAAAGCTTCTCTATATATTCAGCGTTTATTCTGTCATTTGTCATTTAAGTATTCGTCCTTTTTCAAGAAAAATCTTATTTTTTGTATTATAATCTATTTTTTGTTTCAATTCAATATGTAAGTTGAAAAATTGGGTTGACTTTTTTGGATGGAAGTGGTAAAATGTATCCGTTAGATTATGGACGTTGGAGCGTCCGAGAAAAAATTATAGAGGTGCATTATGAAAAAATACCCTGTTGCGTTACAGCTTTATTCCGTTCGTGATTTCTGCGAACAAGATTTTGAAGGAACTATCAAAAAAGTAAAAGACATGGGCTATGACGGTGTTGAATTTGCAGGAACGTATGGCAGAGATGCAAAAGCTCTCGCTGAATACTGCAAGAGCATCGGAATTGTTCCCATTTCTGCACACGTTGCATATGCAGAATTGATGTCCAACGTTCCCGCTGTTGTTAAGTATTATGCAGAAATTGGCGTTAAATATATCGCTATTCCTTATCTTGCAGAAGATGACCGTCCTTGCAAAAAGAACTATGACGAACTTCTCAAAAACATTAAGGTAATTTCCGCAGAATGTAAAAAATACGGTATTGAACTTGCTTATCATAACCACGATTTCGAATTTGAGGTTGTTGACGGAGTATACGCTCTTGATAAGCTTTATACAGATCTTACTCCCGACGAACTCAAAACAGAGCTTGACCTTTGTTGGGTAAACGTTGGCGGTGAAAACCCCTCAACTTATATTCTCAAATATTCCGACAGAGCACCTATTGTTCATTTCAAGGATTTCGCTGGTAAGGCAAATGGCAAAATGTACGCTCTTATCGGTGTTGACGATGATGCTGATACTTCCGAAAAAACTGATTCTCCTTTCGAGTTCAGACCTGTTGGAAAAGGCTATCAGAAATTCCCTGAAATTCTCGAATCCGTTAAGAAATGCAACACAGAATGGATTGTTGTTGAACAGGATCAGACAAGCATGGGTCTTTCTTCTCTTGAATGTGCAGAAGAAAGCATCAAGTATCTTAACACCATTAACAAATAATTACGGGTATTATGGAAAAAATAAGAGTAACTGTCTGGAATGAGTTCAGACATGAAAAAATGGAAGATTCCGTAAAGTCGGTTTATCCCGATGGAATTCATAAGGTTATCGCAGATTTTCTTGAAAGTGACGGCTTTTTGGTGAGAACTGCTGTTCTTGATGATGATCACTGCGGAATAACGGATGAATTGCTTGAGAATACGGACGTTCTTATCTGGTGGGGTCATATGGCACATCATGAAGTTCCGGACCATATTGCCGCAAAGGTAAGGGATGCTGTTCTGAAAGGAATGGGAATGGTATTTCTTCATTCGGGGCATCATTCAAAGCCTTTCCGACTTCTTATGGGAACGACCTGCAATCTTTCATGGAGAGAGCATGGCGACAGAGAACGTTTGTGGGTTGTAGACCCTTCTCATCCTATTGCAAAAGGTATTGACAGATATGTGAATATTCCACATGAGGAAACCTATGCAGAGCCTTTCGATATTCCCGAACCCGAAAAGCTTGTGTTTATCGGCTGGTACGATGGGGGAGAGGTTTTCAGAAGCGGATGCTGTTACCATAGAGGAAACGGAAACATTTTCTATTTTCAGCCTGGACACGAAACGTTTCCGACTTATAAAATCCCCGAAATTCAGACGATAATCAAAAACGCAGTAAGATGGGCTGCTCCCGTTTACAGAGTGAATGAGCTTGTTTGCCCCAATATAGAAAAGCTTACTGACTGATAGAGGAGAAAATTATGAAATTATCTGTTTTGACAGTTCCCCTTCAGGGCGTTTCCGCTGACGAGGCTTTTAAATACTTAAGTTCTCTCGGTGTGGAAGCCGTTGAATTGGGAACAGGCGGTTATACAAATCATAACCATTGTAACCCCGATATTCTTTTGAACGATGAAAGCAAAATCGATGCCCTCAAAGCATCTCTTGACAAATACGGACTTGAGATAAGTGCTCTTTCCTGTCATGGAAACCCCGTTCATCCCGACAAGGCTGTTGCAAAGGAATATCATGACGTTTACGTTAAAACTTGTAAACTTGCCAAAAAACTTGGCGTTAAAACCGTTGTTACGTTCTCGGGTTGCCCCGGCGACAGCGAAAACTCGATCCGTCCCAACTGGGTAACTATTTCATGGCCTCCCGAATATGGCGAGACTTTGGATTATCAGTGGAACGACGTTCTTATTCCTTATTGGAAATCTGCCGCAGAAATAGCTTCCGAAAACGGAGTTGAAAAAATCGCTTTCGAAATGCATCCAGGCTTTTGCGTTTATAACCCTGCAACAATGCTCAGACTCAGAGAAGCTGTAGGACCTATCCTTGGTGCAAACTTTGACCCTTCACATCTTATATGGCAGGGTATGGATCCTGTCGCCGCTCTCAAAGAGCTTAAAGGTGCGGTTTATCATTTCCACGCTAAAGATACAAAGGTTGATCCTTATAATAAGGCGAAAAACGGTGTTCTTGATACAGGTAAATACGGTGACCTTTCCGACAGAAGCTGGGTGTTTAGAACCGTTGGTTACGGTACAGATATGAACGCTTGGAAGGATATCATGTCAACGCTCCGCCTTATCGGATACGATGGTGCTGTAAGCATTGAACATGAAGACGGACTTATGTCAATAAAGCAGGGTCTTGAAAAAGCTATAGCCTTTATGAAAGAGGTTATGATAACTGAAAAACCTGCTGAAATGTGGTGGGCGTAGGAATTTAATTCGGAATTCGGAATTCGGAATTCGGAATAATGGGCTAACGTTAAACGCATTAGGCGGTATAAATTCATAATTCAGAATAATAAATCGCTCGGTTCGGGGTTATACCTTGAATCGAGCGATTTCTGATTATATGACTATAATTTAATTATACCGTTTTATAATATTTTTTCGACCGAAGTGAGAAAAATTTCCATAATTCCGCATTCCGAATTCCGAATTACGCATTGACAAATTGCCCTTGACATTTAGAAAAAAATGGGTTATAATTACTATGTTTAAATATGCGACATTTTAAGGAAAGGTGTTTTTTGTAATGAGCAGTTTTATAAATTTTGAAAACGCAAATAACTTACTTAATGCAGAAATTGATTTTTCAAATAAAGTGAGCGGACTTAAACCTTCCGCTATACGTGAAATATTCAAATCTCTTTCAGACCCTGAAATGATATCCTTTGCCGCGGGTAACCCTTCGCCTCTTTCTTTCCCTACAGAGCAAATGAAGGAAATTGCAGGCGATATCTTTACAAACAGACCTGTTGAGGCTTTGCAGTATAGCATAACCGAAGGATATCCAAAATTGAGAACACAAGTTGAAGACCGTCTCAAAAGTAAATTCGGAATCAATATGGACGGGATGACTACAATTATTACAACGGGCGGACAGCAGGGTATTGATCTTACAGCAAAGGCTCTCTGTAACGAAGGAGATATTATCATTACGGAAAATCCTTCCTTTATCGGTGCGCTTAACGCTTTCAGAGCATATAACGTTGATATAAGAGGGGTTGACCTTGAAAACGATGGAATGAACCTTTGTCAGCTTGAAAAGATTCTTTCTGAAAACAAAAACGTCAAAATGATTTATACTATTCCTACCTTCCATAACCCAGGCGGAATTACAGCTTCCCTTGAAAAAAGAAAAGCGGTTATAGCCTTGGCGGAAAAATACGGTGTAATAATTCTTGAGGACAACCCATACGGAGAATTGAGATTCTCAGGCGAAGACGTTCCAACTATGAAATCCCTTGATAAAAACGGAGTTGTGGTTTATTGTTCTTCATTCTCAAAGATTCTTTCCGCAGGTATGAGAGTAGGTTTTCTTTGCGGAAGAAGCGATATAATTCAGAAGGTTGTTGTTGCAAAGCAGGTAAACGACGTTCATACGAATATTTTCTTCCAGCTTCTTGCTTCTGATTTTATTTCCAAATATAGCTTGGACGACCACATAAAAGGTATCAGAAAGCTTTATTTTGATAAATGTTCACTTATGCTTTCTGAAATGGATAAGCATTTCCCAAAGCATATCAAATATACCCGTCCCGAAGGTGGACTTTTCATCTGGGTAACTATGCCAGAAAAATACGATGCGGATTTGTTCGCAAAAGAGGGCGTTGCTTCAAAAGTTGCCGTAGTTTCGGGTACTGCATTTACTCCAAAGCAGGGTGATAAGAGCTCATCTTTCAGAATGAATTATTCCACTCCCTCTGACGAGCAGATAATTTTGGGTGTAGAAAGACTTGGAAAGCTTCTTGAAAGGTACGAATAAAAATGGATAAGAATATTGCTTCCACAGAGAAAAAGAAAGTTATATTTTCAGGCATACAGCCCTCGGGAAATCTTACTATTGGTAATTATATCGGTGCTGTAAGAAACTGGATCGATTTGCAGAATGAATATTATTGCTATTTCTTCGTTGTTGATCTTCACGCTATAACTGTAAGACAAGTTCCCGCAGATTTAAGAAAGAGAACTAAAGAGGTTCTTGCAATTTATCTTGCCGCAGGAATTGACCCCGAAAAGAACGTTATGTTTGTACAGAGTCATGTTCCTGCCCATGCAGAATTGGCTTGGGTGCTTAATTGCTATACTATGTTCGGTGAGCTTTCCAGAATGACACAGTTCAAGGATAAGAGCCGTCTTCATAGCGATAATATCAACGCGGGTCTTTTCACGTATCCCGTTCTTATGGCTGCTGATATTCTTCTTTATCAGACAGACCTCGTTCCCACGGGACAGGATCAGAAACAGCACATAGAGCTTGCACGCGATATTGCAAACCGTTTTAATGCGGTTTATAGTCCTACGTTGGATAAGCCACAACCGTATATTCCGAAAACAACGGCAAAAATCATGTCCCTTTCCGACCCGACCAAGAAAATGAGCAAATCAGATTTCGGCGGCGGAAGCGTTGGTATCCTTGATTCAAGAGATGAAATAATCAAGAAGATAAAGAGAGCCGTTACCGATTCAGGTTCAGAGGTTTGCTACGGAGAGGGAAAAGACGGAATAAACAATCTTCTCAATATATATACGGCTTTCAGCGGAAAAACACCTGAGGAAGCCGAAAAGGAATTTGCAGGCGTTGGCTACGGCGTTTTCAAAGAAGCTGTAGGCGAAACAGTTGCTGATTCTCTTAAAGAAATACAGGAAAAATTCAAAATGTATATGGATGATAAGGATTTTCTCGACGGACTTATGGAGAAAAATGCAGAAATTGCATATTCCAATGCCAGAAAAACGCTTAGCAAGGTATACAGAAAAGTTGGTTTCTATCATCCTTAATATTGAGTTTACCTTGATTGATTACACTATTCGGAGGAAAAACTGTGTCAAATAAAAAAGCGGATTATAACGATCAGACTATAGTCGCCCTTAAAGGTGCGGACCGTGTCCGTAAACGCCCTGCGGTTATTTTTGGCTCGGACGGTATTGAGGGATGCGAGCATTCCTTCTTTGAAATTCTTTCAAACTCCGTTGACGAGGCGAGAGAAGGCTATGGAAGCACTATAAACGTAACCGTTGACAAAGACGGAGTTATGAGCGTTGAAGACTTCGGCAGAGGCGTTCCTATGGATTGGAACGAAAACGAACAGCAGTATAACTGGTTCCTTATCTTCTGCGAAATATATGCGGGCGGAAAATATAATAATGAAGACGGTGGGGCTTACGAGTATTCCTTGGGTCTTAACGGTCTCGGTGCTTGTGCAACACAGTATGCTTCCGAATTTATGGAGGTCGTTTCCTGTTCAAAGGGTGTAAAATCATCGGTTAAGTTCAGAAAAGGCTCTCCTGTAACGGAGCTTGAAAAAGAGCCTTGTGCAAGAAACAAAACGGGAACTTTTATAAAATGGAAGCCCGACAGAGAGGTTTTCACCGATACGGATATCCCTCTGGAGTTTTTCAGGAACACCTTGAAAAAACAAGCCGTTGTAAATAACGGATTGAAGTTCACTCTGAAATATGAGATGAAAAACGGTGAAACCTTTAAGGAAGAATATTTTTACGAGCAGGGAATCACAGACTATATAAAGGAAATAGTAGGTGATACAGCTCTTAATGAGCCGGTTCTCTATACTGCCGAGCGTATGGGCAGAGACAGAGACGACAAAAAGGATTATAAACTTAAAATAAATTTCTCTTTTGCTTTTTCAACAGAAGCCGCAAAAATTGAGTATTATCATAACTCATCGTTCCTTGAGCATGGCGGTTCTCCCGATAAAGCAACCCGTTCCGCTTTCGTCAGTTCTTTTGATAAATGTATCAAGAATATGCCCAAAAGTAACAAGAACGAAAGCAAAATAACGTTCAGCGATATTGAAGAATCATTGGTTCTTGTTGTAAATTCCTTCTCAACTCAGACATCCTACGAAAACCAAACGAAAAAGGCAATAACGAATACCTTTATAACAAAAGCAATGACGGATTTCTTTTCCAAAACGTTGGAGGCTTTCTTTGCAGAGCATCCCTCGGAAACGGAAAAAATCTGTAACCGCATACTTATAAATAAAAGAAGCAGAGAATCTGCGGAGCATTTAAGACGTGACGTTAAGAAAAAGCTTACGACCACTCTTGATATAAACAATACGGTAGAAAAGTTCGTTCCATGCAGAAGCAAGGACCCTGAAATTTGCGAGCTTTATATAGTTGAGGGTGATTCCGCTATGTCAAGCTGTAAAACTGCAAGAAACTCCGAATTTCAGGCAATAATGCCCGTAAGAGGTAAAACCTTCAACTGTCTGAAGGCGAATTCTCTTGAAAAGATTCTTCAAAGCGATATTATAACTGATTTGCTGAAGGTTATCGGTTGCGGTGTTGAGATAAAAGGGAAGGGAGCGAGCAAGTTTGCCGCTTTCGATATGAAGCTTTTGCGTTGGAATAAGATTATTATCTGTACCGATGCAGACGAAGACGGATACCATATCAGAACCCTTATTCTGACTTTGTTTTATACCTTGCTTCCAACTCTTATCAAAGAAGGAAGAATATATATTGCAGAAACGCCTCTTTTCGAAATAGTTTCAAAAGAAAAGTCCTATTTCGCATATAACGAAGCGGAAAAGGTTCAGATCCTCGAAAAGCTTGGTAACGCAAAATATACAATTCACCGTTCAAAAGGCTTGGGTGAAAACAATGCGGATATGATGTCCCTCACCACTATGGCACCAGAAACGAGAAGGCTTGTGAGAATCATACCTTCCGATAACGAGGAACATACGGACTTTTTGTTCAATGCCCTCCT
>JAZOCZ010000230.1:0-11836 GCA_045596755.1 Eubacteriales bacterium
AACGACAGTATTCCTTTGCTTACAGAAATACTACGTTGAGGGTGTAACGGGCGGAGCAGTAAAAGGATAATTGATAATAGGAGATTATTATGGCACAAGTAAAATTAACTAACGTAAAAAAAATATATGGTAAGGATACCGTTGCGGTTGACGAATTCAACCTTGAAATTGCTGATAAAGAGTTTATAGTTTTCGTTGGTCCTTCGGGATGCGGAAAATCCACAACTCTCAGAATGATTGCTGGTCTTGAAGAAATTTCAGGCGGTACCATTGAGATTGACGGCGTTGTTGTTAACGACCTTCAGCCCAGAGACAGAAATATCGCTATGGTTTTCCAGAACTATGCACTTTATCCTCACCTTACAGTTTTCGAAAACATGGCTTTCAGCCTCAGACTTAAAAAAGTTCCAAACGATATCGTTTATGAAAAGGTAACTCAGGCAGCCGAAATCCTCGGTATTACTGAATACCTCACAAGAAAACCCCGTGCTCTCTCAGGCGGTCAGAGACAGCGTGTTGCTATCGGACGTGCTATGGTAAGAGACAGTAAGGTTTTCCTTATGGACGAACCTCTCTCCAACCTTGACGCAAAATTGAGAAACCAGATGAGAGCAGAAATCATTCTACTCCGTGAGAAAATTGATACAACTTTCGTATACGTTACTCACGACCAGACCGAAGCTATGACTCTTGGCGACCGTATCGTTATCATGAAGGACGGCTTCATTCAGCAGGTTGGAACACCAACAGAAGTTTTCGAAATGCCTGTTAACGTTTTCGTTGCTGAATTTATCGGTGCACCTAAAATGAATATTTTCAAAACAAATCTCCTTTGTGAAAACGGAAAATATTTCGTAACTCCTTACGGTGCAAAAATTGAAGTTACGGGCAAAAAAGCAGAACTTCTCAAAGAAAAAGGAATCGGAAGCAAAGAAATCATTCTTGGCGTTCGTCCTGAACACTTTGTTCTTTCAAATGCAAACGACCCCAAAGCAATTCCTTGCAAAATCGTTGTAAACGAAATGATGGGTAGTGAGCTTCACATCCACTGTGTTGAAGAAAACGGTGATAGACTTATCGTTCGAATTCCTACTATTACTCTTGACGACGAACAGCGTAAAGCTCTTACAAACGGAAGCACAATCTACGTTACTTTCGAAAGCAAGGTTATGCATTTCTTCGATGCAGACACAGAAATAAACCTCCTCGCCTAATAAATTGTTTTATTAAATAACGAATCTTTCTCGTCAAAACGAGAAAGCCGGGGCTGTTGTAAACGTTTACAACAGCCCTGATTGTTTAGCTCTTATTCAATTACGTCAGAAACGTATTTTATTATTCAAATTTTCAACTGAATATTGACATTGAATAAAACATCGTGTAAAATATTATAAAGCGTAAAAAAATACATTAGATTGGTGGAACTAACTTTGAAAAAGACAAAAGTTTTATTTTTGATTCACGATTTAGGTCATGGCGGTGCAGAAAAAGTTCTCGTAAACCTTGTAAACAACATGAATACCGACAAGTTCGACGTTACAGTTATGTCTTTGTTTGGCGGTGGCGTTAACGAGCAGTTTTTGAAGCCTCATATAGAATACAAAACTATTTTCAAAAAAGCTTTCCCCGGCAACAGCCAGATTATGAAGTTTTTATCACCAAGATCATTGCATAAGCTTTTTATAAAAGAAAAATACGATATCGAAGTTTCATATCTTGAAGGCCCGTCCGCTCGAATAATTGCAGGCTGTCCTGATAAAGAAACAAAAAAAGCCTGCTGGATACACGTAGAACAACACACGTCACAAATTGCTACCAAAGCCTTCAGAAGTTATAAAGAAGCTATGGATTGTTATAATTCCTTTGATAAGATTGCATGTGTTTCTAAAACTGTTGAAAAAGACTTTTTAGGTATTTTACCCGTTTCTCCACCTATTTTTATGCTGTTTAACACAAACGAAACGGAAGATATAAAAAATCTTAGTAATGAAAAAGTAGAAGAAGGCGTTTTTTCAGATTCAGAAATAAAAATCGTTGGCGTAGGAAAGCTGATGAAAAACAAAGGCTTTTACAGACTTATTCCCATGATAAAAAGCTTGAGAGAAAATGACTATCCCGCACACTTGTATCTTTTAGGCGAAGGTCCTATGAAAGAGGAGCTTGAGATCTTGGCTGAAAAGCATGGCGTAAAGGAATACGTTACGTTTTTAGGCTATCAGACTAACCCTTACAAATACGTTGCAAAATGTGACCTTTTCGTATGCTCCAGCTTTGCGGAAGGATTTTCCACAGCCGCAACGGAGGCGTTGATTGTATCAACTCCTGTTTGTACCACGAATGTATCGGGAATGACTGAAATGTTAGGGGAAAACAACGAATGGGGCGTTATTACGGAAAACAACGACGAGGCTTTGTACGAGGGAATAAAAAGTCTGGTATCAAATCCTGAATTGCTTGCAAGTTATAAAGCTAAAGCTGCAGAACGCGGAAAAGTGTTTACCACAGGAGAAACCGTTAAAATGACGGAAGAATTTTTATTGAATTTATAAAAAGTTGTGGGCTGTCGCAAGGTAAAATCAGACCTTGTGACAGCCCTATTATTGTATTATTACGCGCCTGCATTATGTTTTAATGCGGTACAGAGAACTGTTCTAAATCCCGCAGTATTCGACAAAGAAGAGGGTCTTCACCACAGCGTTTTAAATTTCAGGCTTAAACGAAGGCATAAGTGATAATTTAAAAAGATTTCTCTTATGCAAAGTATCTATTCGTTCCTTTTTGTCTATATCCTCGATTTCACCCGTTCTTATATAACGGTCAAGCTCTGCGTAAGTAAATCCCAATTTTTCTTCATCTGTTTTTCCGCAAAGTCCGTCGATGGGCGTTTTTTCAACCAATTCGAAAGGAAGCTCTAAAACGTGACCGATTTTCTTAACTTCGTCTACGGTAAGATTACAAAGAGGGCTGAAGTCACCTGCCGCATCACCGTATCTCGTTGAATATCCTACGTAGTCCTCAGACAAATTGCACGTATTGACCACTCTGCCGTTTACGCTTTGAGAAACTGCGTAAAGAGTTGTCATTCTGATGCGGGGCGGAATATTGGTTTTCGTCTGATTTGAAAGCGGTATTTGTTCTGATATTGCATTTTCAATGGCTTCCACCGCATCTTTTACGTTTATTTCATAGTATTTAATTCCTAAGTGCTTAACCAACGCATAAGAACAGTCAATATCGAACTGTTCGCCATTTGGCATGAGAACGCCTATAACCCTTTCTTTTCCCAAGGCTTCAACGCATAGTGCCGCCGCAACGGAACTATCTTTTCCGCCTGAAATACCCACAACGGCGTTGCAACCTTTTCCGTTTTCTTCAAAAAAATTCTTAATCCATTCCACGCATTGATTTTTAACAGATAATGCGTCAAACATAACTAAACCCCTCTCAAAAAAGTGTTTGGAACAAATGGCAAAACCTCTTGTCTCAATGCTTCGAGTTCATCAGCTGAATAAGGTTCAAGCCCCTTGGTTAACGTGTTTTCGGATGGGACGAACATTTGAAGATAATACTTTTCGTCACCCTTTATCCATTCTCCGATTTCCTTCATGGACTTTGCATCGTGAAGTCCTTTCACAACGGTTGTACGAAATTCAAAATCTGTTTTTCCTTGAAGTAAAAATGACACACTCTTTTTTATTTTTTCAAAATCCACGTTTTCACCTGCAGCAACGCAATATCGTGACGGGGAATTTTTTATATCCATAGCAACGTAGTCCACAAGTCCTTCGTTTACCAAATGGGAAAGTTTTTCGGGAGAAGTGCCGTTTGTGTCGAGTTTTGTAAGGAATCCAAGGCTTTTTACTTTTTTAAAAAAATCTGAAACGTCGTAAAGCAAAGGTTCGCCTCCTGTAAGACAAACGGCGTCAATAAGCCCCTGACGTTTTTTTAAAAAGGTAAATATTTCATCTTCCGTTATTATTTCCGCTTCACCAAGCACAAGGGGAGCGTTATGACAAAAGGGACAGCGGAAGTTGCACCCTTTTGTAAAAATGGTAACGCAAAGTTTGCCCGGATAATCAAGAGCGGAAAGTTTTCTCATTCCACCTATTTTCATAAAAATCACAAATCACATGGAGCAATAGTATGAAGGTATAATCCTGGATACATAATAACTCCGTTTTCTTTTTTTGCTTTATAAAGTTTTTCTTCGGAAAGTTCAGGGATATCTTTTAATCTACCCTTTGCAAAAGCCTTTATTCTCTGTTCAGCCGTTACGCAACGGGAGAGCATACCGCCTACACGGAGTTCGATTATTTCAAATCCGAAAGGCTTATTTCTGCTGTACCAAAGAGCACGCCATACTTTTATAAGTTTTTCCGCACTCTTTCTCATAGCGGTTGCGGCGAAAACCGCTTCTTTAATTTTTTCTGAATCCTTCTCCCGTACGGCAGAAGGTGCTACGTTACGCCATACGCCTTTGAAATAAAGGAATTCTGCCAAAGCGGAATACTGATTCATAAGGTCAGAAAGGGAAGGACTTTCTTCTGCAAATTTTGCATATTTTTCGGCAATGCCCTTATATGTCAAAGCCATATCGAAGTCTTCAAAATCCTTTTCATAAATCAAGAGAAGGGGGTCTTCGTAAAGATAACCTTTCATAAGGTATCCTTCGCTCAACCGTTCGCCTGATTTGAGAACAGGCAAGTGGAAATCCGTCATACCAAGAAATGCGTCAGCATTTTCGCCCGTACATTCAAGGAAACGTTTTTTCGTATGCTCGTAATCGTAACCGCCTATATAACCGAATTCCGCATAAACCTGCAAACCGTAAAGAATGGATAAAGCAGAGGTTTCCGCACCGTTGTCACCCCAAGCCGTTGCAAATACTTCTTTTACGCCCTTTTTTATGCATTGAGTAAGAGCGGGAATCGTTGTATTCATGGTAATTCCGTAATCTGCCGATGCACCCTTCCATGACCATATTCCACCTGCAAAAACGGTTTTCGTACCAAAATTCTGGTGAACGTCTATCATATGGGAAAGGAGTTCTTCGGAGCTGTTGTAATAATCCCAATAAACCTGATCAACGTCTTTAGGAATGTTTTTTACAACCTCTTGTGGTACGTTCTTTGAATCGGTATAATAATCTCCGAAGGACGCCCTGAAATGCATATCTGACCACATCATAGGCTTCAGGTTATGCTTTTTAATGATTTCAAGAACACGCTTCACATGACGTGCCATAACTTCGTGTTTGGGCTGTTCACCGTGAATTCTTTTGTGAACCCCTTCCGCAAGGTCATGTGCCTCGTCCATACCTATATGAATACGCTTTGTTCTGAAAGGCTTTGATGCGGCAACTATCATTTTTTCTATAAATTCGTATGATTTTTCTTCATCAACCAAAATTGTGTAAGGACTGTTTTTGATATCGTTGTAAACGTCCCATTGGAAAGCACGTTCAAGATGGGAAAGGGTTTGCATACAAGGGATTGCTTCGATACCTAAAGCGTATGCATAATCGTCAATTTCTTTAAGTTCGTCAAAGGTATATCTTCCTCTGAGATAGCCAAAATAAGGTTCACCCTCGATTTCGTAGGTATCTTCTGTATAGAGCATACAAAGATTAAGCCCCATAAGAGCCATTTTCCTGAGGAAGTATTTAACCGTATCCAAAGAAAGAACTGCGTTTCTGGAACAGTCAAGCATAACTCCGTTTTTGGAGAAAGAAGTTTTTTCTTCTACTGTGAAATCATTTTCACGTGATACAACGTATGAAAGTCCTCTGAAAAATTCTGCTTTTTCGGAATAAACTATTTCAGCTTTCTCGTTTTTCTTCGTAACTTTAAGGCAGTCACCTTTTTTACAGGCAACTTCCATTCCATCCTTGGAATTTTTGATTTTTAAATCTTTTAGTATAATTCGAAGCCCTGTATATAAACCTTTTGTATCGCCCGTGAAATAAAGTTTCATTTGATATACCTCCAAAACTTTTGTCTGATACGAGTATATCACATTTTTTCTGTGCTTTCAATAGGAAATTATACATCTTTTTTTCATAAAATCAGAGCAGTCAATTTCCGACTGCCCTGATTTTATCATTATATTCTACCCATTTGGAAACTTTTTTCCGCTTCGACTTCCTCGCCCTTGGCATCCAACTTCAGAAAACAAACCTTTTCTATAAAGCCAGGTGCTTCTATAACCAAGGTCACCACCTGATTTTCCGTAAGCGGTTTTCCGATTTCAAGGTTTTTACTTCCGTACAGCTTGAATTTCAACGTACCGTTTTCATAAACGTATGAATTGTCTGTTATCTTCATTCCCAAAGAGTTAGCAGAAGTAATAGTTACCTTCATTTTATTTCCGTCAACAATTATATCAGAAAGTGTAACGTCCGTTTCGTCAAGACGGATTTTTTTATTTTTTTCAAGGTTTACCGCCAATAGGGCAGACAAAACTGCAATAATAACCAAAACTATACTTATTATAGGAATGGCAATTTTATTTTTCATAATTCATCCCTCTCGAAAATTTGCTTTATGCTTCCGCCTTAAATGCAAAGTTATTAATAATCGTATTGAACGCAGCAACGATATCCTTGTTTCCATAGTCCGCTTCCGTTCCTGTGAACGTCACAGTGAAAACTCTGTGGGATTTATCCATATATTTATATGCAAACACCTGAGTTACCTTATATGAATTTCCGCCAACTTCTATAACGTACGTTACCTGCCAAGCCTTTTCTCCGCCCAGGGTTCTTTCCTTGCCGTCAAGGAAATTGCATTTGCTTCCCGAATTTTCAAGTTCTTCTTTGGCTTTATCCCAATAATCCTCTGGGGTTATCGCTTCCTTAATGGCAGAACTTTCGTGAACGGAAATCGTTGCCTTGCTGTCGGAATCGCCGGGAGGGCTTATGGAAATGAGACCGTCATTTCTGTCGCAAATCCAATTCTGCGGATAGCATACCGTGAAATGAACAGCATCGTTTGTAATGCCTATTGTTCCTTCAGGAGCTTCTATTTCGTCCCCTGAACCGTCGGAAGAAGAACATCCCGCCATAAAAGTCAACGCTGTTGCTATGATTAAAATTAAACATAATAATTTATTTTTCATTTTACGCTTGCTCCGCTTTTATTTTAATCTTTTTTTCTTTTTATTTGAATCTATCTTCGAAGTTATAGAAAAAATCTCATCTTGTCTGCCGAGAACAACAACGTGATCGGTACCCTTAAACACGTACCCTGCACCTGGAGATGGATTCAATTTTTCGCCCTGCTTAACAGCAAGAATATTAAGATTGAATTTAGCCCTGACGTCAAGCTCCTTAATGCTCTTTCCAACCCAAGAATCAAGAATTGGTATTTCATATATGGAATACTCATCCGTTAGTTCAATAACGTCAAAAATATTATCATTGGAATATTTTACTGCAAGACTTTCAGCAAAATCGTGTTCAAGATAAATAACCTCATCTGCACCTATCTTTTCAAGAAATTTTTTCTGCGGATCGCTTTTTGCCAAGGAAATAACCGTTTTCGCTCCAAGTTCCTTGAGCAAACTGGTTATCTCCAAAGAAGACTGAAAATCATCGCCGATGGTTACGAAACATAAATCAAAATTATCAACGCCCAAAGACCGAAGAACCGCTTCGCTTCTGCAATCTGCAATTTGTGCATCGGAAAACAGATGTGCTAAATCGTTTATCTTTTTTTCGCTTACGTCAACAATCATAACCTCATCTCCAAGATTCATAAATTCCTGAGCAAGCAATCTGCCAAAGCGTCCCATTCCTATAACTAAAATCGATTTCATAACATTAACCTACCAATATTTTTTCAGTTGGGCTCAAAACGGGTGGTGCGTCCGCCTCCTCCAGAAACAGAAGTGCTAACGTCAGCCCACCTATACGGCCAACAAACATAAGTGCCATAAGAATCATTTGAGAAACAACGCCAAAACTCCTTGTAAGATTCATTGTAACTCCCACAGTGTTTTCCGCAGAAGCCACTTCAAAAAGTATCTGCTTCAAGGAAAAGGGTTCTATGGCTGATATTATCACAACGGCAAAAAGAGCCATCATAATATAAAGAGTACCTACCGACGTGGCGGTCAGAACGTCATTAGGCACAATACGTCTTCCGTAAACCGTAACGTCTTTCTTTCGTCTGGCAGACGCTATCGATGCCAGCACAAGAATGGATATGGTGGTTGTTTTCATTCCGCCTGCAGTTGACCCTGGACTTCCGCCCACAAACATAAGGAGGACGCAACAAATCGACCCTGCGTTCGACAAAGAGCCCAAATCAACCGTATTAAAACCTGCGGTTCTCATTGTTACAGATTGGAAAAGAGACGCAAAAATTTTTTCGGGAACGCTCAATCCTTTAAGAGAAGCATTGCCCTCAAGAGCAAAAAACAACAAAGCACCGCCAAATACCAGAATCAAAGAAGAAACAATAACAATCTTCGTGTGAAGCCTGTATTTTTTGAACCTGAACTTGTTTTTCAGCACGTCTGACCAAACTAAAAAACCAAGTCCTCCAACAATAATAAGAGCCATAAGGGTAATATTGATTACGATATCACTCTTATAATCCACAAAAGAATTAAAGTTTCCTATAAGATCAAATCCCGCATTACAAAAGGCGGAAACCGCATGAAACACGGAATACCATATACCCTTCATAACCCCAAAGCGAGGAATAAACCGTGTCGAAAGGAGCAAAGCCCCGATGCCCTCGCAAAGAAACGTGCCCTTTGCAATACGTTTAATATACGGCATTATTCCGCCCATTTCCAAAGCACCCGTTGACTGCATTATCATCATACGCTGTCTTAACCCAACGTCACGCTTTATCATGAGAAAGAACAAAGATACTATGGTAACAAATCCAAGTCCGCCTATTTGTATAAGAAGTAAAATAACAATTTTCCCAAAAGCAGTCCAATGAGTTCCCGTATCGTATACAACAAGCCCTGTAACGCAAGTTGCCGAAGTTGAGGTAAATAAAGCCCCAAGGAAAGTCGTTTCTTCTCCCGATACGGTGGCAAAAGGAAGCATCAGAAGCAAAGCTCCCGCAAAAACAATTATGGCAAATCCGAAGAAGACAATCTTTGTGAAAGAAAGCCTTAAAATAGGATGTGACTTATTAAACGTCTGCTTCATAATAATCGTTGTCAAAAAGTTTGCAGTTGCCGTTGTTCTTTCTGCAAATAAAGAGATATCCTGCAAAAATAACTACGGATATGCAAGTTGCAATAAGTCCAAGCTTTAAGCCTGGCATATCGTATTTCAGTTCAATGTCACATTCGCCTTCAGGACATTCAACTGCAACGAAGCCATAATAAACCTTATGAACGTCAACCTTTTCTCCGTTAACGTATGCACTCCAACCGTCATCATAGGGAACGGAGAAGAAAACAAGGTTTTTCTTATCCATATTTATTGAAGCCGTCGCACCGTTTGTAGAGGTTTCAAAACTATAGCAAACGTCACCCGCTTTTCTGTCAAGACAGCTCTGGAAATAACTTTCCTCATTGAGTTGTGAATTTACTATATCACCGTATTTTACCTGAGTCATAAACTTGCTGTAATAATCGGCTTCTTCGTTTGGCACAACGAGATATCTGCAAAGCAACGTATGTCTTTTATCCTTTGCAACACGTTCAAACTCTTTTTCCGTCATAAAATGGGTGTAGGTAAAGCCCATGGGGATGAAATAATCGTTGACGTAAATATCGTAGGAACGTTCAGTTTTTGAAGTTGAATAGGTATAATATATCTGCGTATCGTAATAACTAAAACCCGACGTGTCATGATTTTTCGTCTTTGACGTAGAAATAAGGGAATATTTAGCGGAAAGGAAAGAACGCAATCCGTAAAATTTGCTTTCAGGACGGGATGCAACGTTTCTCGTAACGCCAACCTTTGGATAGAAATCAAGAATGGACGTGTTTACCGAGGAGTTGAAGCATTGCATGGTAGGATAACCCCAATACATTCCAAGGTTATCAAGTTCACCGCTGCTGGTTCTGTAGAAGTCAAGTCTGTAAAATTCCTCGTCTTCCAAAACAAGTTCGCCGTTTATAGCCGCATCGATAAGGAAGTCCCTGTCCGAACCAAGACTTCTGCCAAGTAAGGTATGCATCCAGCCGTAAGCCAGAATTACAACGCAAAGCACCGTTGCAGTTGCTTTCACAAAAATTTGTTTACCTCTGAAATATTTCAGAAGAATATGCGTTGCAACAAGACAAGCAACCGTCACCGCAATGCTTATCCAAATCCAATTTGGCATCTGACCTCTGCCTAAGTTCATAAGGTCAGCATTTTTCTCGTCCTTGTACCACATAAGAGCAACGGGAACAGCAATAGAGGCAACGCAGATACCCGTTCCTATTATACCGGGTCGGAAACTTACGGTATCGTCATCAAGGGCGATAACCGTTGCAAGAGACATCATGAGGACTATCATGTACATCCATCTTGCGTAATATCCCGTATTCCCCATAACGAAAATACTGTTGAGGAAAGGCACGAGAGCACATATAACAAGGAACGCTATCATGAATTTCAATGTTTTTTTGCGTTTTGCAAAGAAATAGGAGATAACGCCCGTAGTTCCAAACAAGGGAAGCCATGCGGCGTTGGATGCCCAGCGGGTGGTATGACCGTGGAAGAAGTTAACGCGGGAAGGAATATCAGGGGGGAAGAAAATACTTTGCAGAATATGACCGTATCTCAACCAATAAACCTTATCTCCGTTCATGTAAATGAGAGCCTTTTTCAATTCCGAATAACTTCTGTCAAGACGGTTATTAGTCATAACCGCAAGAACCGCAGGAAGAACGACAACAGCAGACATAACGAAGCCTAAAACCGCTTCGAAAGCCAAGGTAAAGAAGGATTTCCACGTGATTTTAAAGGATTTCTGTGCAACACGCATAAGGAAATAAACAACGCAGAAGAAGCAGTTTCCAACGAAGAAAACATAGTTTGTCATGGCACAAAGTGCAACGGAGAACGCAAAAACGCCTTTTCTCTTGTTCTGAACCGTTTCTTCAATTCCCCATAACATAAGTGGGAAAAATGCCACGGGATCGTGGAAATGATTGAAAAAGATGTTGTATACCTGAAAGCCTGAAAAAGCGTAAAGCAATGCACCGATCAAGGCGAACCCTGGTCTTTTAACAAATCGTTTCAGATACAGAAAAGCACAGAAACTTGCAGTTGCAAATTTCAAAACAAACATTGGCGCCATAAGATAAGGCGTCATTGAAGACGGGAAAAGGCAGGTTATCCAGAAAAAAGGGCTTCCCGAAAGATAGAAAGCGTAGTTATTAAGGAAACCCGAACCCAAGTCCGTCCCCCAATCCCATTTTAAATTCCCCGACCTTACCATTTCAACAGCATGCTGATAAAAAGGAATCTGCTGAACGTTATAGTCACCGTAATACAAGAAATATCCCTCTCCCGAAAGAGTTACGGGAAAAAGCAGCAATATTGCAATTCCTGCCGCAAGGAAAAAGGAGAGCTTATAATAAAAATATTTACTTTCTTCCGCCCAGAACTTCAAGGACTTTTTGCCTGAAACTGTGCTTGGGGTCGTTTCTGCGTTTTTCACTTTGCACTCCTCATTTCTTCAATGTATTCCATGCAATAATCATCCTCGCCCAAAAGGATTTTCGTTGCAGCAAATGAATTTTTTATACTTGGGGACGTTATATCACAAATAGGCGCATCCATTCCAAGAACCGATGCAGCGGCAAAAAATGCGCTGTTTAAAACCTTTCTTTCGGGAAGTCCGAAGGAAATGTTGGAAAGTCCGCAGGTAAT
>JAZOCZ010000231.1:0-3520 GCA_045596755.1 Eubacteriales bacterium
AATATTTCTCCTTTAATTTTGCAATTATAATCTTTCTCTATCTGTTCTATGATATCTTTTTTTGTTTGATTGACCCTATCTAAAACACCGTCTTGGTTTTCCATGTAAAGAACTTCTCCGCTGTAACGGATTGTATCTTTATTCATGCCGAAATACCGCTCAATTATATTGAACGTCCTGCTTCCCAAGTCTTTTTTCTTCGTTTGTTCATAGGATATTTCTCCAAAAGCAACAACACCTCCCTCGTTGCTTTGTTCGGTTTCCTTGCTTTGTTCGATTTGGGACGGGATATTCTCTGACGTTTGATTTGTTCCTGTTTCACAAGAGGTAAGAAGCAGAATAACGATTACTGATAACAATGAAATTATTTTTTTCATGATAAGGACTCCTTTCGTTAATTTAAAATTTCGCGGACAAGTTATTTGTCCTTCTATATATATAGTGGTAAAAAATGAGAAAGGTTACATATTTTTTTGCTTTTAATAATATTTCTGTTTATTTCAGGTTTATAAAGCAGCATGATAATGTGATTACACAATTCCCTATATTTTTTTGTTTTTCCGCTTTGAATATTTTATTCTTCGTTTTATTATTGACATAAGATGCAATTTGTGGTAAAATTCAAATTGGAGTTTGTTGCTTTAAAGGGAGGTACAAAATGCTTAATTTATCTGAAATACCAGAGCCTATTGCCTCATTTCTTTCATATAAGCGAGTTATACAAAACCGTTCAAAACTTACGGTTGAAGAATATTTCAATGATCTGAGAACCTTTTTCAGATACATAATAGCAACACGGCAAAAAGGAGATACGTCTGATTTAACTAAATACGATATATCAAGCCTCGATTATGACACAATATCCAAGGTTACGACAGAAGATATCTACGCATTTTTACTTTTCGAAGCAGAGGAAAAGAAAAATGATTCCGCTTCACGAGCAAGAAAACTTTCCGCAATAAAATCCTTTTACAAATATCTTACGGTTAAATCGGGAAAATTAAAGGATAACCCAGCAAAAGACATCGAATCACCCAAAAAAGCAAAACAACTTCCGAAATACTTATCGCTCGAAGAAAGTCTCAAACTCCTTGATTCTGTACAAAAAAGCAGTGAACATTATTATAGAGATTATTGCATTATAACCTTGTTTTTAAACTGTGGCATGCGTTTATCAGAATTGGTCGGGATAGACGTAACAGACATTGAAAGCGATCTTTCCAAAATGAAGGTTACAGGAAAAGGAAACAAAACAAGGGTTATTTACCTAAACGATGCGTGTAAAAATGCTATAACGTCATATCTGTTTGCAAGACAAAAAGAAACCTCAAAGCCAGGGTACGTTATAAAAGATAAAAATGCATTATTTTTAAGTGGCAGAGGAAACAGAATATCAAACAAAACTGTTCAATGGATGATAAACAAACATCTTGAACTTGCAGGACTATCGGGAAAAGGATATTCCACACATAAATTAAGACATACCGCGGCAACGCTTATGTATGGCACGGGAAATGTTGACGTAAGAGTTTTAAAAGACATTCTCGGTCATGAGCAATTAAACACAACGCAGATTTACACTCATATTTCGGACAATCAGATGAAAGCCGCAATGGAGCAAAATCCCCTTTCAAACTTAAACAAGGACGAAGAAAATCAATGATAAAAACAAAAATACAATTCAAAGACAATGATTTTGATATAAATGAAAATCTCAAGGTTTCCGCTATGCTTACTTATATGCAAAACGCCGCGGTAATGGACGCTGAGCAATTTGGAGCAACTCATCAGAATCTACTTGCTGACAATATGTTTTTCGCTGTTTACAGAAACATCGTAAGCATTATAAAAAACGTAAAAAAAGGAACGGAAGGAGTTTATCTCGTTACTTTCCAATCCAATCATGACAGAATGAGATTTATGAGAAGTTATTTTATCTATTCTCTTGATTTTGAACCCGACGTTGAAAATAATTACAATCCCTTTGAAAATGCTATAATTTACTGCAACAGCATATGGATTTTAATGGATTTTGAAAAGAGAACCCTTCTTCGCGGGACGGCTCTCAAATATCCTATCGAAGAATATACTGTGGAATTTGAACGTCCGATGAAGGTTGATATAAACAAGGATATAGCAGAAAACGTTGGTGAGTTTTTTGGAAAAGATTATTACATTGACGAAAACGGACATGTAAACAACGCTTACTATGCTGATATCGCTTTTGATTTTACATCGTGCAAAAAAAACGTTAGCTCCTTCGACGTAACTTACGAACATGAAATTTTTCCCGATGAGAAAATTGAAGTTCTTTCTCAAAAATCTGAAGAATGTGAAAAACTTCTTGGAGTTAAAAAATCAGACGGTGCAATTTGCTTCTGTACCGAAATAAAATACTGAAACAGTTAATTTTGGAGGAAACATGGCTTCCACAACTAAAAAACTTATAGCACAAAATAAAAAAGCAAGACACGATTATTTCGTGGACGATACCTTTGAGGCAGGTATCGAACTTTGCGGTACTGAAGTTAAATCCTTAAGAAGCGGAGCGGTCAATCTCAAAGATTCATTTTGCCGTTTCAAAGACGGTGAGCTTTTTGCCATGGGCATACACATAAGCCCTTACGAACAAGGAAATATTTTCAATAAAGACCCAAGGAGAGATAGAAAGCTTTTACTTCATAGAAAAGAGCTTGACAGACTTTTTGGTGCTGTCAATAAAAAAGGTTTTTCCATAATTCCTTTAAGCTTCTATTTTTCAGGAAAATGGGTAAAAGTAGAACTGGGATTATGCAGAGGCAAAAAGCTTTATGACAAACGAGAAGCTGATGCGAAGCGTACCATGGAAATGGAAGCTCGCAGAAGCAACGTAGACTAATTGGAGTGTCTTATGAAAGCTGACAGAGAAATTCAACCCCAAAGAAGCAAAAAACTTTTGCTGATAATAAATCCCGTTTCGGGAAAAGGTCTTGGAAAAAAATACACCTTTGGACTCGTATCCTTTTTCACCCGTGAAGGTTTTATAGTTACAGTACATCCAACAGAGGCAGAAACCAAGAACAACGTGGACTTTATAGAAAAAAACGTTGCAAAATACGATTTGATGGTTTGCTGCGGTGGCGATGGTACTCTCAACGAATCAATATCAGGTATTATGAAATCAAAATCAAACGTTCCTATGGGATATATTCCTTTGGGTACAACGAATGATTTTGCTAAAACACTTGGAATCTCCACTTCCCCCTTGGAAGCAGCTTCTTCAATAATAAAAAGCAAAATAAAAAAGATAGACTGCGGTTTATTCAATGGGAAGACATTTGTTTACGTTGCCGCTATAGGTGCATTTACGCAGGCATCGTACGGTGCGACACCTGCTGAAAAAAGATATCTCGGAACGTTGGCATACGTTTTAAAAGGCATTGAAAGCCTTGCAACGTTAAAGCCTTTTCACCTCAAAGCGAAGATAAATAACGAAATAATTGAAGGTGATTATCTATACGCTTCCGTTTCAAATACAACT
>JAZOCZ010000232.1:0-9667 GCA_045596755.1 Eubacteriales bacterium
TAATACGTAGAATGAGAAGAGGCATACAAAATAGTAAACACAAATAAAACGGAAACGATGCCGAGCGAAACACCTAACGCTTTCCCTATGTGTTTTCTGATTTTTGGAATTATATTAAGAATTACACCCGTAATAAATCCAATTATCAATAAGAATAATACGCTCATTATTCCAATAACAAAATACCATTGATTCATATATAGTTTCCTCCATAAACTCAAATTGACTATATTGACTATAATATAAAAAAACGTCCTATTCAACGATTGCGATATTTACTTTTTTAAAGATACAAAGAAAAGTCACTTAATAAAAAAAGTCACCTTTGTCGGCAGACAAAAGTGACTTTTTGGTGGGGACTACAGGGCTCGAACCTGTGACCTCCTGCTTGTAAGGCAGATGCTCTCCCAGCTGAGCTAAACCCCCATATTTCGTTTCGCCTCAAGGCTTTGTTCCCCTCAGCGAAGCGTATTATAGCATAATAAATTTCTTTTGTCAATAGTTTTTTGAAATTATTTTTTTATTTTTTTATAAAAAACATATCTCCGAAACGCTCCACGTATCAGGTTCATTTATATTCTGACTAGGAACACCTTCATAATATTTTATAACAACCTTTTCGTCTACCCAATTTATTATATAATTACCATTTTTAAATGGCATTGTGTAATCGTCAAACACCAATTGCGTTTTTTTAGTTTTTCTATTATTTAAATCTTTTAAATACACCTCCGCCCCACTACCGCCCAATACGTCAAATTCTCTGATTACCAATTCAAATTTTCCATCAGGGGATAAAATAACAATGTCTGGCTCTGAATATTTTAAGTCCATATTTATTAAATAAAAAACACCTATCAGTATTACGATAAGAACGACTGCTAAAGAAATCAAAATATACAAATTTTTTCTTTTCATAATCTTCTTACCTTTTGCAAGCATTTCTTTTTATCGACCCTATCAGAAAATATATTATTCATTCAAATCAACTTCTCCATGTACTTTAAACAGTTTTTTTGCTTTATATTTAGGAATATCAAAGCTAAAAATATTTTTTGATTCCGTTTGTTCTTTTATTACATCAAGGGAAGCATTTATATGCTTCAATGTGCGTTCTTCTGAGTTCTTTATATCAGTGTCATTTTCAAAATGATCCTTTAACTCATAAAGTGCAGGAACGGCAGATGTTCCATAGGATTCTAACGTATAAACGTCTATGGAATCATGTCTTCCATCAAGATAAGCATTAACATTGTAATTTGCTATAACTGCATCAACGTCGGGAATTGTCAAAAGACCAAAGAAAATGACAAACGTAACCACAAGTGATGAGATTATGGGTAGTTTTGGTATAAACTGGTAAATAAGCGTAATTACAAAAAATACGCCAAGGAGAATTATCATCCATGATGAGTAGACACGAAGACGAGTCAATCCATAAGAATCTATATAAAGCAACATTTTTGAAAGAGCAGTTGCAACCAGAACGAGTGTAAAAATCGATATAAGGGATGAATATATCATTTTTACAGCATCATATTTTTTACCATTAGTTTTAACAAGGACATGGAACATCAAAAGCACAAAAGCATTAAAAGCGCAAATGAAACAAAGCTGGAAAAAGCCCTCTCTTGCATATTCCGAATAAGAAAGGTTTTCGGGCAGAACCTTTGTGAAAGCCGAAACGTAATAATCCCATTGAGATATAAAAAATATTACGTACAGAAGTAAAATAGGAGTAACTGCGGTACAAATTATTGTTTTAGGCACGAGGTTAAAGGAGATTTTTTCTCTATCTCCAACCGTCTTGTTATTAACAGACGTTTCCTTTGAACCAAACAATGATCCGAACAGAATCATTGCAAAAAACACACCTAAAATTAAATCTCCAATAAAATATATAACGTCTTCAATATCAAATTTAATAATACTCTGTAAAATAGAAACAAAGCCTGAATCGAAAGATAAAAGCGATACAACCAATGACGTTGGAATTATGGTAATGGCAAGACCTATTAAAACGTAAAGAAAATTTTTCCTTGCCTTTTCGCTGTTCTCCCCTCCGCGCTTTGCGAACATTGCAGGAAAAACGTTACCGATATACGAAACGGGTACGTAAAAAATAGCCTTCAAGATATGGACTGCACTCATATTTCCAAGAATTTTGCTTAATCCGAAAGCAGTATACACCCAATAAAGGAAACAACAAAGAATAAATAAAAACAGGAAGCCTTTCAAGGTTTTATTTGAAGTTGTTATAAGTCCGCTTGAAAGCACAAGGGTCAAAGCTGTAAATATCCACGATTTGATTTTGATTTGTTTATGGGACAGTTTAAGATATACAGTCCCCACTGCAAACAGAATGAAAATCATAATCAAAGTACCTAAAGGATTTTGGTCTACAGGAAGTGCTTTGGAAAATAAAAAACCAACAACAACAGTAAGAATTGCAAAAATGCTGTCTATACTTTCATATCTGAAAGAAACTTTTTGCTCTGCCGAGGTTTGATAATTCATATCATTTATCTCCTTTCACTGTTTCGTCAGGTAAGTATTCCAATATATCCGATGGCTGACATTCAAGGGCATTACATATTGCATCTAATGTGGAAAAACGAATTGCTTTTGCTCGATTGTTTTTCAAAATAGATAAATTTGCAAGTGTTATTCCAACCCTTTCTGAAAGCTCATTCAAGGATATTTTTCGCTTTGCCATCATAACATCCAGATTTATTATAATCATAATCTACCTGCCCTTACACTGTAAAATCGTTTTCTTCTTTGATACGTGTTGCTTCCTCTATAACGTTTTTGACTATAAGAAGACAAAAGCCAAGGAAACAAGCCGCAAGTGTAACACAGAAAACGAGCTGAAAATAGAAAACCAACAAAAGCGAAAGCAATCCTTCAAAAAAGCAACAAAAAGATACGCTCGACAGCAATTTTGTAGCCTTCTTGCTGAAAACCCCACCTTCTGATACAACCTTAAGCAGTAAAAAAAGAATTATAGTCGCTAAAGCCCCAACTGCAATCATCAGATATATGTCAGAAATAATAAACACTGTACCTAACTTTGTTATTTCATTTCTGAATCCGACTCTGTCTGGAATGGCAATCATATCCATCGTAACGTTTGGTACAAAAAAACAAACAACTATCAACGCAACCAAGAATACAACTCCAAATGCAGCGGAAATCAAAACTGAAATTTTATTTTTTGCTTTCATATCAAAAATTCCTTTCTTTGTTATCACATCCACATATTACCATACAGCAAATTGTTTGTCAATAGTTTTTTATCGAATTTCGATAAATTTTTATTGAAATATGTAAACATTCCGTTTTATAATCTAAGTTCATAAAAGAAAAACTTTTTTCCTTTCAAATTTTATTATCACAAAAATGTTTTCATAAATTACTTGATTTTAGTTTTGCAAGGGTATATAATAGGAAAAAATTACAAGTGATTATAAAATGAACGGATCAAACATGAAACAAAAAAGTAAAAATTTTCTTATCAATCTGATATTTCCTGCCGTTTTTTTCGGTTCAGTAACAGGTATTTTCACTTCCCTGATTATACTTTTATACAAAGTTTGCGCAGGACATATCATTGTTTTGTCAGAACATGGATACAAATTTTTGAAAGAAAATCTGATTTATGCGCCTTTGGTTCTGATTTTATTATTAGCAGTTGCTTTTATTTTTTCTTATATTTACAAAAAGATGCCTAACCTGAGCGGTGGTGGAATACCGACCTCCATCGGGGTTTTGAGAGGCATCGTTCCTCTTAAATGGTTAGAAGGTCTTTTCGGAGTTTTCTTTTTGTCTCTGGCTTCTTTTTTGATTGGAGTTCCTTTAGGAACGGAAGGTCCGTCAGTTCAAATGGGAACAGCTATAGGAAAAGGAAGTATAGAAACTTTTTCAAGAAAACACAAGGCTTGGGAGAGATACTCAATGACAGGCGGTGCCTGTGCAGGATTTTCAGTTGCAACAGGCTCTCCCATATCGGGAATTTTATTCTCTATAGAAGAAGCTCATCAACGAATATCCCCTATGATAATAATTGTATCTGCAACGTCAGTAATGTTTTCATTTATAACAACCGAGCTTCTTGCTCCTGTTTTAAACGTAAGCACTTCCCTTTTTCCTGAAATAAATCTTGCCATCCTTGAAGTAAAGGATATCTGGATTCCATTGACGGTTGGAATTATTATGGGTATTTTTGCTGTTGTCTTTTTGAAATACTACAAGTCAATAAACGAATTTTTTAATCGAGAAATAAAAAAGCTTCCTCACTTCGTAAAGATATTTATAATTTTCGCTCTCACCTTTGCCTTGGGAATCTTATCGTTTGATTTCATTTCAACAGGTCACGAGCTGATGCTTTCGCTTTTTGAAAAAAGAATCCCTATAGTTATTCTATTGATGATTCTTTTTGTTCGTTCCACGTTAACCCTTGGCGCAAACACCAACAAAATAACTGGAGGGGTTTTTATTCCTATTCTTGCAATAGGCGCAGTTTTATCTTCTGTGCTTGCTCAAGGGATAGAAAAGCTTTTCGGGCTTAATGGTGATTATTACGTTACAATTCTTGTTCTTGGAATTACAGCTTGTATTTCAGGAATGATGAAAATGCCTTTGACTTCCATTGCATTTTCTGTTGAAGCTTTATCGGGACATACTAACATTCTTTACGTTATAGCTGTCTCCGTAACCGCTTTCATAATAACGGAAATATTTGATGCTAAATCTATCAATGACTCCGTTCTTGAAAATAAAATAGAAACTCAAAATGCAGGTAAAACAGTAAAAGTTATTGACACTTACGTTACAGTTCAAAGCGGTTCTTTTGCAGTTGGAAAGCAAGTACGCGACATATTCTGGCCTGCAAACCTGTTTGTACTTTCAATAAAGCATACGGAAAAATCAAACGCTGAAATTGACGAGCATGGTGGAAAAGAACTTCGTGATAACGACATTTTGCACGTAAGATATTCAACCTTTAATGAAACTGCAACAAGAAACGAGCTTATCGCTATAGTAGGCGAACAAGAATATTCAGAAAGCGAAACAGACGTTATTTAATAGAAAAACGGTATGTAAAATTTGCGATTTTTACATACCGTTGATTTTTTTATTTTGTTTTCAATACAAGCAAAATTACTTCCGGACGATTATTTAACCGAAGCGGAAATACGCTATTCCCTATCCCTCTGCTGACTATCATTTTTGTATCATTTTTTTCATATAAGCCACAATCATATTCAGGGAAAAATCCCTGATTGGGAGCATATATACCTCCTGCAAAGGGAATCCTGAACTGACCGCCGTGGGCATGTCCTGTAAAAACCAAATCAACTTCAGCCGACACGTAGTTTTCAAAATATTCGGGACGGTGTGAAAGTAATATTTTATAGCTATTATTCCCGACTATACTTTTAATATTTTCAACGCTCATATGAGAGCTTGGAGCTTCATGTTTCTTCAATGCAAAATCAGGGTCATCTATTCCTGACAAATATATTTTTTCTCCGTCTTTCTCCAGGAATACTCCTTCGTTTCTCAATAAAACAACACCAACATCTGAAATATCCTTTTCAAATTTTGAAAGTGTTTCTTCTATTATCCATGCTTCATGATTTCCTCTTATATAATAACATGGAGCAATCTTCATTGCTTCTTTAAAAAAAGCGAAAGCTATTTCCGTATCAGTGCGATTACAATCAATAACGTCTCCTGTTATTGCAATTATATCAGGTTCTGACTTTTCAAGAATAGAGAGAAGTTTTTTATTATCTTTTCCCATTTCGGCATTATGCAGATCGGAAATCTGAGCAATAATAAATCCGTCAAACTCTTTCGGAATATTTTCGCTTTCTATAACGTATTCTGTCGTTTTAAGGGCAGTGTTTCCCCATAACGTCCATATTATAAGAGTCAAAAGGAAAATACATACACCTATACGAATTATTTTCTTTTTTTGTTTTCTGAACATATACTACTCGTCACCTCAAAGGCATTATATATCTTTTCATGTATTTAGTCAACTGTCTGTTTTGAAAAATCGTAAAAGCACTTGCAAAAACGATAAAAAATGGTATACTATAATCGTTAATGCTTTTTAACTTTAAGGAAAAAACATGAAAAACAAAAACAGTATTATAAAAATTTCCCTTTCAGCCTTATTTCTTGCTCTTGCCTACGTTATGCCGTACATTACGGGGCAAATGCGTGAATTTGGCTCTATGCTTTGCCCTATGCATATTCCTGTTTTACTTTGCGGGTTTATATGCGGTTACAGGTGGGGACTTGCCGTGGGTTTTACTGCTCCCCTTTTCCGCTCCGCAGTTGCAGGGATGCCTTTAATGTTCCCATCGGCAATATGTATGGCATTTGAGCTTGCCGCATATGGTGCATTGGCAGGTTTATTATATAAAAAATTACCTCAAAAAAAGATATACATATACGTATCTTTACTTTGCTCTATGCTTATTGGGCGAATAGTATGGGGGTTATCGATGCTCATATGTTCAGGAATAAACAGAACTGGATTCACACTTACGTCATTTATTGCAGGAGCATTCACCAATGCATTGCCCGGAATAATTGTTCAGATAATATTGGTTCCCATAGCTGTTATAATGATAGAGAAAATCAAGCCGTTAAAAGAATAAAGGAGGGCATATATGCAAGAAAATTCCCAAAAAGTTATTAGCGGATGCGGATATCTTCCGCTTTTTGAAGAATTAAACTTTTTACAGCTTACAGAAGAAAAAATAATAATAGCCATAGAAGGCGGCAGTGCAAGCGGAAAATCCACTTTGGCACAAACCTTACAGAAACTTTACGGATGTGCCGTTTTCCATATGGACGATTTTTTTCTTCAACCTCATCAAAGAACAAAAGAACGTTTGGAAGAAACAGGCGGAAACGTTGACCGTGAAAGGTTCGAAAAAGAAGTTTTAATTCCTTTAAGCAAAAACGAAACAGTTTTATACAGAAAATACGATTGTAAAACCAAGGAAATGTTGCCGTCTGAAGAAATCGCTCCAAAAAAGATAACTGTTGTCGAAGGTGCATACTGTATGCATCCCTCTCTACGAAAATATTATACGATTTCCGTATTCCTTGATATTAGCGAAGATACTCAAAAGAAACGCATACATAAAAGGAATTCCGAGGAATTACAGAAACGCTTTTTTGAAGAATGGATTCCTATGGAAAACCGTTATTTCAAAGAATTTGACATAAAAAACAGTTGCGATATTATTGTTAAAGTTTAAAAAAATGGTGATTTGAAAGTTTTTTCTCTCAAATCACCGCTTTTTTTATTTTTCTAAAATTGAAAATATATCGGGAAAAGGTTCTAACGTTCTTTTCAGAATACCGTTCAGATATGCAATCAATATTCCGTAATTGGTAACGGGAACACCTGCGCTCTGGCATGAGCGAAGTCTGTAACGCATTTCTTTTTCAGTCAGCATACATCCTCCGCAATGAATAACTAATTTGTATTCATTAAGATTTTCAGGAAATTCTCCGCCTGACGTGAATGAAAAATCGATTTCATCGCCTATATGATTTCTTATCCAATTCGGTATTTTTACAGTACCGATATCCTCACATTGACGGTGATGCGTACATCCCTCGGAAATAAGCACCTTATCGCCTTTTTTCAAGGTATCTACCACAGAAGCACCCTTTACAGCAAGGGGTAAATTTCCTTTATAACGAGCCATAAGGATTGAAAAAGACGTGAGCGGAATATCCCTCGGTAACATTTTGCTGACTTTTCCGAAAACCTGACTATCAGTTATAACAAGTCTCGGTTTATCTTTCAATTTTGATATAGTTTGAAGAAGCTCCGTATCTCTGCAAACCAAAGCGGAAGCACCGCTATCCAATATATCTCGGATAGTTTGCTGTTGAGGCAGAATAAGTCTGCCCTTTGGAGCGGCTTTATCAATAGGAACAACCAAAACAACAACGTCGCACGGAGAAAGAAGGTCAGAAACTATCCTTCTGCCGTTCTCCTCGGATTTGACAGTCTTTGCACAGCGTTCTTTCAGTTCTTCAATGCCATAATGATTTGCCGAACTTGTCCATATTTCAGTTTCTGTATTTTCAGGGATAGTGTTCAACAAGTCCGATTTGCTCCACGTTATTATATAAGGAATTTCCCTCTCTGTGCACGCTTCAACAAGCTCATTTTCTTCTTTTCCCAAGGGGGAACTTGCATCTGCTACTATCAAAGCAAGGTCGGCTTTATTGAGAACTTGCTTTGCTTTTTTTATACGGAGAGCACCAAGCTCCCCTTCGTCATCTATACCAGGTGTATCGATAATCATAACGGGACCAAGGGGTAAAAGCTCCATAGCTTTATAAACAGGGTCTGTTGTTGTACCTTTAACGTCGGAAACGATAGAAAGCTCCTGACCTGTAAATGCATTTACAAGGCTTGATTTTCCTGCATTTCTCTTACCGAAAAATGCTATATGCAACCTCTCACCCTTCGGGGTTTCATTAAGTGTAGCCATAAGTCACGTCACCTCAAAAACGGAAATCACGCTCTCCCAAAGAAATTCTGAAAAGCTTATCTTCAACGATATTTCTGACTTTTTCCTTCGGGATATCCTTCATTTCTTTTTCTATAAGAGCCTCGCCCACTTTTTTCGTTTCATCTGATGCATAATCTTCAAGATATTCTTTAAGAGTCATCAAAGCATTAGGTAAACAGCAATTATGTATCTCACCCGATTTACAAAGCTGCATAAATCTGTCTCCCGTTCTTCCCTCTCTGTAGCAAGCGGTGCAGAAGGACGGAACGTGCCCCAGCTCCATAAGCCAACGAACAACCTCGTCAAGGGTTCTATGATCTGAAACGTCAAACTGAGCAGAATTTTCTTCCTCGGGTTCAGGTCGTGCATAACCGCCAACGCTTGTTCTTGAACCACCCGAAATCTGCGAAACGCCTAATTCCAAAACTCTTGCTCTTGCCTTTGGAGATTCTCTCGTGGATATAATCATTCCCGTGTAGGGCACTGCAACACGGATACAAGCGACAATTTTTGCAAAAGTATCTTCGGATATACCGTTATCAAATGCACCTGGGTCAATATCGTCAGCGGGGCAAACGCGAGGAACGCTTATTGTATGAGGTCCAACTCCGAAAACGGCTTCAAGATGTTCTGCATGCATAAGAAGTCCTGCAAATTCGTATCTGTAAAGCTCCAAGCCGAAAAGAACGCCAAGCCCTACGTCATCAATACCGCCCTGCATTGCTCTGTCATGAGCTTCCGTATGGTAAGCATAATTGCTCTTTGGTCCCGTTGGATGAAGTCTTTCATAGCTTTCTTTATGATAGGTTTCCTGGAAAAGAATATACGTTCCGATTCCGGCATCCTTAAGCTTTTTGTAATTCTCTACAGTTGTTGCCGCAATATTTACGTTAACACGGCGGATTGCTCCGTTTTTATGCTTTATAGAGTAAATCGTTTCAATAGATTCAAGTATATATTCTATTGGGTTATAAATAGGATGCTCACCTGCTTCAAGAGCAAGTCTTTTATGTCCCATATCCTGAAGGGCAATTACTTCGGCTTTTATTTCTTCTTGAGTTAACTTCTTTCTTGCTATGCGCTTATTTTTAAGGTGATAAGGGCAA
>JAZOCZ010000233.1:0-1837 GCA_045596755.1 Eubacteriales bacterium
ACGTGAAGAATGTTATAAGCGTAAAAAACGTTGATTCTGTTTTCTTCACCCTTGAAAAATGGAGACGGAAGTATTCCGCTGTATTCGCTGTCTTTTGGAAAATAATCCGTATGCACTTCAACGCATATATTAGGCGACCGAAAGCCGTCCACTTCTTCATCGTCAACGGTTTTGCAGTTGTATCCCAGCTCCTCAAGAATATCCTTGGCAGAGCTCAAGTCTTTGATTGGAATTATAAAATCCACATCCGACATAGTTCTGTATTCGGAAGATGGGTACAGCTTTTTAATTTCCGTGCCTTGTAATTCTACGCTATCAATACCTTTTTCGGAGAACAACTCAACGATTTCATTTCTTGCAAAGGTTTGATTTATATCTCTTGAAATTGCAATATCTCTTTTCGCTTTCCACTTTGAGTAAAGTTCGGGTGACGGCTTTGAACTCAATTTTTCAACGCTGTAAAAGGCTATATTCGCAACTTCATGTTTGACGCCCGTTTCGTATACCTTTTCGAAAGACAAATGTTCAGGCTTTTCTTCTGGAGCGGAATTATTTATTGCACAGCATATTAAATGTATTAAATATTGGCTTTCAGATGTAAAAGTCATATTTTCCTCTTGATTTTGAACAAAATTCTTTTGAAAATGCTTATAAACCTCATGGAAACGTATTTAAAAGGATATTTTATTTTCAACGTTTTTACGTACAAACGATATTCTGCGTTCTCTTCGCAATCTATAAAGCTATCGTCTTTGTAAAAACCCTTTAAAATTCCTATTATCCACTTTTTGGGAACAATTTCATTGTTGAAGCGATTGTCACCGCGAATCACAAAAGTATCTTTTTTATTTCTTACTATTCTGTGTAAAACGTATTGACCGCTTTCTCTTTTATATAAAACAACGTCGCCATTTTTCAGTTCACGGTTTGCTTTTTCAATAAGCAGTTGCTCGCACCTTTGATGCAACATTGGTTCCATACTGTCCCCTACGGAAAGCATCATAACGTAACCGTCTTTTTCCAATTGTTCTTCTATTTTCATTCTTCAAGTAAATTGTGTTTCCTGAATGGTTCAATAAAGTTTTTCACAGTTTCAGTTGCACGTTCATCGGAAATATCATATTCTTCAACAAGTTTACTCACTATTTCATCAAAACTGATGTCGCCATTTTTTAGAAGATTGAAAAGAAAAAATCCGCTTGAATTAAGTTTAATCATACCGTTAAACTTTTCATTGTCTTTACCAACTGCTACTGCAACGTGCGTACCATCAATTTCTCTGGCAACAAATTTATATTTTAATCTCATTTACTTTCCTCACTAAAAATTTTATCATGAACTACTACAGCCGCATCATCGTTCATATTACATTTTATTGACCACAAATTACATTTTGAAAGCAACCTGTCAATAAGTTCCAAGGTTTTTGACAGCGACGCCTCATCATCGGGGAGCAACACTTGATTCATAAACGAGTTGAATATTTCTCCCACACTTACCTTTCGAGCATCGTTATCCAAGCCACGCTCCAAAAAGCAAATATCCGTAAGCTCAACCTTTTCTTTTGAGAAATAATTTTCTTTCCCCGCCCATGGCGTCCCGAATGCGAAGGGAACGTCTTCAACAAATCGTATAATAGGCTTGTCCCCGTTGATTATCTATACTTTATCATCATAAACTTTCTTCCAAAGTCTTGTATGGGTGGTTTTCCCAACACCGCTTCTTGCCAAAAATGCAATCCCACGGTCTCCAACAGCAATTACCGATGCATGCAACAACAACGAATTTTTGACAGGCAATTGAAGACACAGCTTTCTGTATGCGCAAACGCTTTCCA